>JASFVG010000494.1:0-3484 GCA_050049955.1 Anaerolineae bacterium
AAGCCGTGCCGGTCAGTTGCCGTAATCTCCTTGGTGTAGTCGAGCCCCGGGCGAATGCCGTTGGTGACCTCCCGCAAGTCCCGCAGCCAAGCTCGCCGCGTTGCGTCGTCGGCGCGCGACCATCGCGCGAGATCCGCTTCGCCGGGTGGCTCGCGGTCCAGCCGTCTTCTGAGGAGTAGTGTAGGGTGGGACAGGCGGAAGCCGTGCTTCAGGTAGAGCCCCAGATTCGAGGAGCTGTCGGGCATTGTCTCGAGGCCGACCACCCGGTGGGGGTCCTGGCGCAGGTAGCGCAGGCTTGCCTGGAGCAGCAATTTGCCTATGCCGCGCCCCTGATGCTCCGGCAGCACGGCGAAGGGCCCTGGCCAGCCAACGCTGCCCCAGGTGCGAGAGAAGATCAGGCCGAGCACCTGCCCGTCCTCCTCGGCTACGAAACAGCCCTTGGGGTCCTTCTCCAGAAGGGACGCGACATTGGCGCGCGTGCGCGGGGGCAGCCGTTGCTGTCTGCCCGTCAGCTGGCGCCACCAAGCGGTGAAGGCGGCGGCGTCCACGCTCCGCACGGCGTCCAGATCAGCCTCTTGCATCGGTCTGATGGTTGTCATAGATTCTGGCCTCTGCCCCTTGGATCGGCCGACCCTACGCCATGTGGCGAGGGCGCGCAGGGCCGTGGCCCTGCCGGACGCTTCGCTGAATCGGTTGTAGTCTCAATCGAATCGGTACCCACAATCGTAACATTCCCGATCTATGACGCAGAGGGCCCCGCCACACTCCGGACATCTCCATGCCTCTTGCTGTTCCGCAAGCCACCGCTCTGCGCCAATCTCCCTTATGCTCAGGAGGTTGTCGATCAAGCTCACGGCATCGTCACGAACGTGCCTCTGATCCAGCCTCCTCAGGTTGTCACAAGGGAAGCCCTCACACTCGAAACAGAACGTGACCTGATTGCTTCGTAGCAGCGCACAGTCCCTCTTGACCCAGGCGCATCTCTTATCCTGGACGCGGCAGCCCCTACATCCGTGCTTCAGCTTCTTCTCCTTCAGCAGGCCTTTCGCCCTCGCGAGGTAGTGTCTGCACGTGCCGCAGTAGAATCCGCAGGGACCTGCCAGGTTCAAGGCGTGGGATGCCTGATGACTCACTGGACACTCTCAGCAGACAGCGTGTATTCAGACCTTAGACCCTGCTCCCGCCAGCACACTGAAGACTCGAACGACAGCCCGCGCACAGCTACTCTCTGTTGGAGACGGATCTGGGCACGTCGCGTGACCGCGCCGCTGCCCATCATGGGCTGCCCGCCTGGGGCACAACGACCCGTGGCGGGGCAGCCGCACTCCAGGCGATGATGGGGCCGCCCATTGCGGCTACCGGCCGATCTGGCCCAACTGGCAGAGCCCTCTACCAACCAACACGAACCACACGACAAGCAGAAGCGCTCCCGGAAGGATCACGAGTAGGGCAATGGCCACCGATGACGTGAGGGCCTGCCGGACGTAGTCGGCCAGCGAAAACCCGAATGCAGCAATGCCGAGGTGGGCCGTCAATCTCCGGAAGGAACTGGCCTTGCTCATCGCCCACGATGCGATCAGTCCCGCAGCGGAGATCAGGAAGAGGCCGATGTTGAAGCCACCGACGGCTCGCTGATTCGTGTTGGCGAGGAGCGCCTCCCCTGCTGCCAGGAGCGCGGACCGGCTGGTATCCGTCGTTGCATCGGCAAACTGGCGGCTCAGGGTCAGCATCGAGCAGGGGTTGTTGGTAGCGAGGAACACCGCAATCCCCAGCAGGGCCAGGGCAAGGGCAATCGCCATGATGCCCTTGTCGACCTCCTTCAGCGCGGCGAAGAGGGCCAGGAACACGAGCGCAAACATCGCGTACATTGGGACCTCCAAACCCCAGAAGTCCACAATGCCGACGATGGGGCTCGACTGAAACAGCCTAAACCAATCGCGTACCGTGCTGGGGGGCGGGAAGAGCACGAAGGCTACAATCTCGGCCACCGTCAGGAATGCCACGATCCAAGCGGCCACGCCGCCCAGCCGATACGGGCATCCATACGCAGGGTCTACTACGCGGGCATCGGTGGGTTGTCTCAGCACTGTCCTTCCCCTTCCACGCGGCGGTGTCTGGTCACTGTGCCAGCCGAGCCGCGATCCCTCAGAATCGCCCAAGAGCGGCTGAGCTCTCCAACAGGTGTTCCACACGTGGGCCGGGTTCTCAACTGATATGAGTGTATCGTCCCTGACTCCCCGTGTCAACACCTGGTGTTGGGCCTGGACTCGTGATGCGGTCGAACTGTGAGCCCGCAATAGGCGTGCCCAATCCGAGACCCGACGCCGAGCGGCAAAGGCGCGGCTACGTCCGAAGCATCGAGAGTTGCCCCACGCGTTCGCTGTGCTACCAGCACAGCTGTCTCGGTTTCGATCTCCCCGGTTGTCACTATCGGCGAGCGGGCAAAGGCAGAGCCGCCGGCGGACGGACCACGGGGCAAGGATGCGGCGCATTGCGGGATTCCAGAGGCCAACCAGCCGGGTCAGACTCTGGCTTCGGTGGTTTCGTGATCGTCGGCGTTGCCTGCAAGCCTGCGCCGGCTCAACAATGTGAACCCAATGGCGGCCGAGAGTCCCATGAACAACCCGCCATACCAGATCGCAACAGGGGCCAGGCTATCGTGCAGGAAGCCCCCGATGACAGGACCGATGCCGTAACCAATGCTCCAGGTCAGGCCAAAGACGCTCATGTACCGACCCCGCATATCCGGCGGAGAGAGGTTGGCGGCCAATGCTGTGGCCGTCGGGACCAGGATCATCTCGCCGATGGTCAGAACAACCATGCTCGCCAGAAACGTCGGGAAGCTCCACCCCCAAGCCACGCTGCCCACTCCTATGGCGCTGAAGAGCGAGCCGACCGCCAGCACTGGCAGGTCATGGTATCGTTCCGTGATCCGAGTCACCGCATACTGGAACAACACGACCATCGTAGCGTTTGTGGCCATGATGAGCCCGTAGCGGTTTTCCGGAACGCCGAAGTTCTCCTTGGCGTAGACTGGCATGAGGACCATCATCATAGTCTGCGCCATGCCGGCGACGGTGTACGTGGCGCAGAAGGCGAGGAATGGCCGGTCACGCAACAGTTGACCGTAGCCGCGTGCCTCGCGAGATTGACCTCGCTCTTGCCCTCCCTGTGGCGCCGTCTCAGCCAGAAAGCAGAGGACTATCAGGGCCACGAGAGCACCGGCCCCCGCCGCGATATAGAAGGCCAGTGTGTACGAGGTGCTGGTGATGAACCCCCCAACTGAGGGACCGATGGCCACCCCCACATTGGTCGCCGTGCGCAGCAGAGCGTAGGCCGCTGGACGGCGCTGCTCCTCGAGCAGGTCGGCCACCATGGTGTTCGTGCCGACGCGGAACAGCGGGCCGGTGGCGCCTCTGACGGCCTGTAGAACGGCCCACGCAGCGAGTGTACCGGCATGGCCCATGGCCAGTAGCGCGGCGCT
>JASFVG010000495.1:0-3477 GCA_050049955.1 Anaerolineae bacterium
CTGCACACGACGGTGACGTCTGCCCCGTAGTGCTTGGCAACCTGCACCGCGGCAGTACCAACTCCCCCGGAAGCGCCATTGATGAGGACCTTCTGCCCCCTCCGGATGTTGCCCTTCCTGAGGAAATGGAGTGCAGTAAGCGCTCCAAACGGAACGGCGGTGGCCTCTTCAAAGGTCACGTTGGTCGGTTTGCGTACCACCACCCCGTCCTCTGACATGCAGACGTACTCGGCATTCGCACCAAACCTCATGCCGGTTGATCCGAAGACCTGGTCGCCTTCGGCAAACCGCCTCACATCCTTGCCCACTGCCTTGACCACGCCGGCCAGCTCAGTCCCTGGCACGGGTATCTCCGGCCTTCTGGCGCCGTAGAGTACCCGCATGATGAGCCAGAACGCGGCGGGGAACCGCATACCCCGGATGTTGACGTCCCCCGCGGTCACTGTGGCCGCGTACACTCTGATGAGCATCTCGCTGTCCTTGGGAACGGGCGTTGGCACCTCCACCAATTCGAGAACGTCCGGTGGTCCGGGCCTGGGGTATATGACGGCTTTCATTGACTGCCTCCTGCTAAGCCCCGATTCGATCGCCGGATTGCAGGTCGCGGCAGTACCTCCTGCAACTGCTGGGCCGCCGCCCCTCTTGCCAGCTGTCACGTGGGCTCACGTCGTGCGGGCCCGTCTGACGGCTCCACCACCCATGGGGTGGAGGTTGCCCACGGCCCAGAGCCGCAGGCGATCGACCCAAGGAGCTCAATTCGAAAGCGGCTATCCTGGGCTGCTCCATGTTGCTTCCCATCGTCAACTCGCCAATTTCTGACCTCGCAAGTCAGACTGCCCCGGGAGCGCGGGCTCGCACGGATTGGACTGCGCCGGTCTAGATCGCCCAGCACGAGGATCATGACCCATCACCCACCTGCGGCCCCTGGTTGAGCAGATCACAGCTCCCGAAGAGCAACCAGGACGGTGATATCGTCGAACTGCGGAGCTTCTCGGACAAACCCGCCGATCTCAGCCATCAAGGCGTCCTGCAGACGCTGGGCGTGAGACCCCGGCCCGGTTGACGGGCCCTGGTCTGCCAGCGGGCCAAGGTTGAGCCTGAGCACTTCGAGCAGCCGCTCGTCGCCAAAGAACTCCTGCTGTCCATTCTGCGCATCGGTGACGCCGTCGGTGTAGAGCAGCAACGCCTCGCCGGGTGCAATGTGCACCACCTTCTGCTCCCAGGCGGCGTCCTCCAGCACACCGAGCGCCATACCGGTCCTGGGCATCGAACGCAGGGAGCCCCCGTTTCGAGTCCCCAGGAGAAAGGGTGGATGATGCCCGGCGTTCGCATAGGTCAGCGTTCCGGTGGCAGGATCGAGAACTCCGTAGAAGACGGTGACGAACAGGTCCGCCTGCGTATCCTCAAGGATCCGACTATTCGCGGCCTGGAGCACGAGCTGGGGCTGCATCTCGTACTGGGCGGCGTAGGTACGGACGAGGGTGCGGCTCAAGGCCATCACCAGCGCAGATGCCACCCCCTTGTCGGCCACGTCCGCGATGAGCAGGCCCCACCGCCCCCCGGGCAGGCGGATAACGTCGTAGAAATCGCCCGAGGTCTCTCGGGCCGGCTGGAGTGTCGCGGCGAGCTGCCAGCCAGGGATATTGGGCAAGTGGTCAGGTAGGAAGCTTCTCTGGATGTGCGAGGCCAAGGCCAGTTCCTGTTCGACGCGTTGGTTATGCAGCGTCTGGGCGTGGACCCTGGCCCTGTGCAGGGCCGAGGCAACCTGGGCCGCAAGCGATTGGACGGCCGGTACCAGATTGGCGATGGCCTCGGGCTGCCAGCTTCGCAGAAGGTAGATCCCCCCCACCGCCTCCGCGCTCGCCACATCGAGTATCGGGGCTACCAGCACAGCATCGCTAACTGGACCGTCCCCCCAGGGCAGTTGCTCGCCGGGCAGGAAATGATGGGCCTCACGCGTCGTGAGGATCGACTCCCAGATGGCAGGGCCGACGGACAGACGATCGTGGGGCACGAGGGCCCCCTGGGCGACATGGTGCAATAGGGTCTGGGCGGGCAGGAGCGGGCTACGCTCAATGCGGATCTCTATCGAGCTGAGCGGAAACATGTCCGCGACGTGCTCCTCCAACACTTGCGCGAGAGTGGAGGCGTCAGGGGGAGCGCCGAGTATCGCGCGGCCTAGCCGTTCCAGTTTCCCCAGCTCGCGGGACCGCTGCTGGCTGCGCTCGACGGCCTGGCTCAGGTGATGGGCCAGCAGACTTGCCAGCAAGAGGCCGGAGACGAAGAAGAGATAACCTGCTACCCCATTCTGGGCATACAGCCCGGCTGCCAGAACCGCAAAAGGACCTACCAGGACTGGCCAGCCCAGCGCCCCTGCCCAGAACTTGAGGAAAGCTCGCTTTGAACCGGCGGAGAGGGTGGAGGCCCAGACGCGTACAAATAAGGCCAGAATGGGTACCCACACGAGCGCGCTAAGCAGAGACCAGACGAACGTGGCAAGTACTGCGGGCAGGATGCTGTCAAGCGCCAGGCCAGGCAGAGGAAAGGCCAAGTGCTGCGTGCCTCGACCGGCCCACTGAGCGTACACGGTCAGGGCGACGAGGCTGGTCAGGGTCTCCGATTGATTGAACGCGAAGTTGCGCACACAACTCCAACGCCTCTCGACCGAGGGTGATCTCTGCCAGCGGCGCGCGTAGTGAATGAGACCATGGATGGCAGCGAGCCAGAGGCCGCTGGGCCCAAACACCAGGGCCGCTGACCAGGTGATGACGGACGTAAGGGACGCCTGCCAGTCGGAATAGGTCCCCGGGGTGACCTCGACGAAGAAGTAGAAGTTGAGGCGCTCCGATACGAATAGCAGGGCCAGGAGAAAGACCAGCTTGGTCCATTCTGAGCGCATTAGGCCCAGGTCGGTGACGGTTGCTAGCCAGGCAAGCCCCGCCAGGGCCAGCGGGGCCGTGTAGAGAAACCCGATGACGTTGAAGAGCGCGCCGATGTAGTCCGTACCGGCCAGGGTCTCGATATCGGGCCAGAGCGCACGGGCAATGGCTTTGAGTCTATCCTCCATAGTTGCGGATCACCTCTCGCGCAGGGCCCGGCCGTGTTCCCGGCCCACATTTCCTGTACGAGGCGCAGTACCGCCTGCCCGGATTCCGCCAGCTGGTTGCTGCCCAGCTGTACTGTTCCCTTGGTCGCCCCGTCACTCACTCGGCAGGGACTTGATGAAGTCCGCAACCAGTTCGAAGTGCGCCTTTTCGTGCTTCCAGGACTCTGAAGAATGCTCGAGCCAGAACGGATCCGCAGTCACGACGACGACTAAGTCGAGTTCATCCACCAGCACGATCAACTGTCCGCCATGGCCCCACGCGAAGTTGACGTGATGTTCGCCCGCCCTGGCAGACCACCAATGATAACCATACCCGATGTCGCGCAAAGGGCCTATGTTGTCCCAGGCATGCTCCGAATAGGTTTGAAGTG
>JASFVG010000496.1:0-3472 GCA_050049955.1 Anaerolineae bacterium
TACCGCCGTTTTATGATACAATAGGTAGATGGACCCTCAGCATACCGTCTCCGACAAGATCGCCAGCGCCTTCGCCGATCTACCTCGCGGGCAGAGACAGGTGGCCCGCTTCATCATAGACAACGAATACTTCGTCGCCTTCGCGTCGGCCGCCGAAGTAGCTGAGGAGGCTGGTGTCAGTGCCGCGACGGTCGTACGCCTCTGCCAGGCTCTGGGATACGAGGGATATCCCCACCTGCGAGCTTCCATCCGACGAAAGTTTCACCGCTTCATACCCACAACCCAGAGATTGGAGGACCGGCTCACCGCTCCCATCCCTAAGGACGATGTTCTGACGCGCGCCTTCGCGACGAGCATCGATAACGTCAAACACACGATGGGTCTCATAGACCGCGAGATGTTTGAGGGTGCGATTGATGCCATTGGACACGCCTCCGATATCCTGGTGGTGGGCGGGGGCCTCTCAGCGGCGCCGGCCCTCTTCCTGTCCCATTCGCTCAAGGTGATGGGCTTCCATGTCCGGGTCGTCACCACCGGCGGCATTCCTCTCTCCCTGGAGAACAGCACGCTGCAATCGGACGACCTGCTGATATGCATTGGGTACTGGCGCTATTTCCGCGAGATCGTGACCACGATGCGTAGAGCGCAGGAGACAGGGACGGCCAGCATTGCCATTACGGACAGCGAAGTCTCGCCCCTCGCTCAAATGGCTGACTACGCTTTCGTGACCACCACCGAGAGCATCGGGCATAGTGTCTCGCCCCTCGCATCCATCGCGCTCATCGAAGCGATGATAGCCGCTCTGTGCTTTGAGCGACCCCAAGAGACGCTCGCCGCGCTGCAGCACGTGGACGCAGCGTACAAGGAGACCGCACAACTGCTGCAGGAGTAGCACGTCCGTCAAAAAGGAGGTGAACACACGAGAGTCAGCCGGGTAGTTTGCCCCGCCGGTCTGCAGTGTGGCCCGCACCGAGCGGGGGCTGCCGTCACTGGGCCAGCATGTTTCCGCGAGATCGATATGTAGCGCGTAGCGTGCAGGTGGACTCCGTAGACTATCACATCCAAGGAGAATAGAAATGCCCACTGCCAAGAGAATCTTGTTAGCAAGCGCATCAGCCCTGGTTATGACGGCTCTAGTTGTCGGCTGTGCCGCGCCCACTCCCGAAGTGGTGGAGCGCGTGGTTGAGCAGACAGTAGAGGTGGAGAAAGTCGTGGAAGTGGAGGCGACGGTGGAGGTGGAGGTGCAGAAGGAAGTGGAGGTGGTCGTGACACCAACCCCTCCGCCCGCTCGAGACACCATCATCGTCGCGATGGTAGCGCCACCCGACACCCTGGATCCGGCTGACCATCGCAGCCGCGCATCCGAGACGGTGATTCGAAACATGTTCGATGGATTGGTCACCCGCGATACGCGCAGCGGGGTCCACTTGGAGCTGGCTGAATCGATGAACTGGCTGGATGAGCAGACGCTGGAAGTGGAGCTGCGACAGGGTGTTCTGTTTCACGACGGCGTGGAGATGACGGCTGACGATGTTGTGTTCACCTTCGAGCGCGTCATCCTGGAAGACATGATCGAATACCCGGAGCCCCACACCTCTCCGCGTAAGGGCCTGATTGCGCCACTGGAGTCGATAGAGAAGACGGGCGAATACTCGGTGGTGATGAACTTCAGTAACCCGTGGCCGCCAGCTATGCAGATGCTGGTGCACCAGCAGATTGTGCCCAAGCATTACCTGGAGGAGGTGGGCACTGCGGGCTTCATCGAGCAGCCCATCGGCACCGGGCCCTTCAAGTTCGTCTCGGCCGAAACGCTGGACGAGATCGTCATGGAACGCTTCGACGACTACTACGGCGGCGCCCCCACTCTCGAGCCGGTTGGACCGGCGTGTGCCAAGAATGTCGTGTTCCGCACGATCCCGGAGGCTTCATCGCGCGTGGCGGCCCTCCTGGCCCGCGAGGTGGATATCATACAGGCTCTCCCCGCGGAGATGATCGATACCCTGTCCCAGACCCCGGGCATGCAGGTGAAGACAGCCCCCAGCACGCAGCCAAAGTGGATGGAGATGAACGTCAACGCGGCACCGTTCGACGATATGCTCGTCCGCCAGGCGATGAACTACGCCGTGGATAAGGAGCTGATCATCGAAGCCATCTACGGCGGCCGCGCTGTCGCCCTTCCGGGTCCACTGTCTCCCTACAACAACTTCGTGAACGAGGATCTGGGGCCTTACCCCTACGATCCCGAAGAGGCGTTGGCGCTGTTGGAGCAGGCTGGCTGGACAGATGCGGACGGCGACGGCACGCTCGAGAAAGGTGGCCAGCCCCTGGCCTTCACGATCGACACCCTCGAGGAATGGCGCCCGCTGGCAGAGGCCGTGGCCGACCAGTTCCGCGCCATCGGCGCCGATGCAAGCGTGCGCTTCTGGGAGGCAAGCGTCGTGAAGCCCATGCTCAAGGCCGGAGAACGTGCCGCCTTCCTCGACGACTGGGGGGACTCAGCCTTTGATCCCGTGGGCCACTTCGAGGCTAAGTGGCACGGTCTGGTAGAGGGGGAGCCCTACGGGCGAGGCAACTACTCAACGTACAACAATGAACAGGTTAACGAGCTGATCAGACTCGGTGAGACAACGGCCGACGCCGAGACGCGGCACGAGTACTACGACGAGGCTCAGGAGATCGTGTACGAGGAGGCCCCTGCGGTCTTCTTGATTTTACCAGAGGAGGCCGAGGCCGCGTTGGACGACGTTCAGAACTGGGAACCGGCCTCCGACAGCCGCATCAACCTGCACGACGTGTGCATTAGGGAGTGACCGCTTCTCAAGTGGTCAGCCGTATTGACGGCTCAGGCAAGATCAGGGATCTGGCGTGCTGCTGCCGGATCCCTGATCGGGCCTCATATGACGCCGGCACGTCGACACAGCGCTGCCCGTTCCGAGTGCCCACTATCCGGTGATCCGGATCGCTCCAGCGCAGATGGGCGAGGGCTGCAACCCGGTCGAATTCCGTGCCGTCGAGCGCTATCTGCCCTGGACGTGCTGCCTGATAGGCAGGATGGGTGCCCCTGACCCTGGGGGAAGAACACAAGTGAGGATACTTCCATGCGTATCATCAAGGTCCTGGAACGCATTCTGATCACCATCCCCATCATGTTCGGCGTAGCCATCATGGTCTTCTTCTTCATGCGTCTCACGCCGGGCGACCCCGTGGATATCATGATGGGCCAGGGTGGGGCGGTGGGCATCGGTGAGATTGAGAATCTGAGGCGGGAATTCCACCTCGACAAGCCGCTTCACGTTCAGCTGTGGCTCTTCCTCAGGGACGCGGTGCGCGGAGACCTGGGATACTCCTACATTCAGAAGCGGCCGGTGACGGAGCTCATCGCGGAACGGCTGCCGGCGACCATCGAGCTGGCCGGAGGGGCGCTTATCTTCGCCCTTCTCATTGCCATTCCGGTGGGGATCGTGTCGGCGGT
>JASFVG010000497.1:0-3450 GCA_050049955.1 Anaerolineae bacterium
CGCCAGTTCCGGCGAGGATGGCCAACTGGCGCGAAACATCTGGCAGGTCGGGATTCATGGACCGATTCTCGCGCAGGTAGAGCAGGAACGGATTCTCTTCGACGAAGACCGACGCCTCCCGAGGAGGACGGGCAACACTCCCCTCAACGATGGGCTTCGTATGGGTGGTCTGGCAGAGCATAAAGAAAGGGCTACGGTCACGCCCCGTAGGCAGATTGAGTATGCCGAAATCGCCGGTCTCCTCAGCCAGCGTCTCGAAATACGGCGACACTTCTGTGTCAAAGACCTCCAACGGGATTTGCAGGTAGTCAAGGCAGACCAGAGCCGTCAGCCCCGCGAACAGAATCGGTGCGCAGCGAGCGGGAATCCGCGCCCAGCTGCGAACCCGGTCCTGCAATAGCTCAACCCCGTGGGCCGCCATCGCGGCGATGGGCAATGCCAGTAGCATAGCGAAACGGCGTTCTTCGCGCATGATGCGAATAGGCAGGAAGTCCCTCAGCCAATAGTGCGGTAGCCGGATGTGCTCGTAGATGTGCTTATTGAGCCGCGGTGATGATCCCAGTGCCAAGACCCAGGCAACGAACGCCACTGCCATCCAGAACCACCTTGCTCGGCCAGCTCTGAAGGCACCCAAGACGACCAGCAACATGACGAAGTATCCCAAGTAAACGTTGCTGTACCACGGGCGGCTGTATGACTTGGCGTATTCCAGCCCCCGAAACAGGCCTTCGAGGATATGGTCGTGCGGGGGCACGAAGTACGCCAGCAAATCCGTATGCTTGGGTATCGGAATTGGGGTATATAGGTCCTCAGGATGCGCTCGTGTCAGCTGGCCCCTAACCATCGGGAAAAGGACCGGCGCCCATAGTGCAAGGGAAACCGTCACCAATACGGCAAGCGCCGCGACAACGCGCCAACTCCAGAAGCTGCGCTCAGACGCCAGGCTGTAGAACAGGTATGCAATCGTGACGATGAGCGCCAGGATGACCAGTTGCCATCGCACGTAGCCGGTGAAGGCCAGGAAGAGCGCTGCCAGAATCGCGTGCCGGACCTTTCGCTGCCCGCGCACCGTGCGCATCACCTGGAGCACATACAGGGGCAGCCACTGCGTGGCAATGAGATTGGGATGGTCGATTTCGAACAGACGATAGGGCCAGAAAGCGTAAACCAGCCCCGCAACGAAGGCGGCAGCGGTCGAGCGGGTCAGATAGCGGGCCAGTGCGTACATCCCGATAGCACAGAGAACAAGGTTGGACAGGTAGACCAGGTTGAAGGCTGCAACCCCTCCGACGAGAGGCTGTAGCGGCAGCCACAGCGCGATGTTGTACCAAGAGATGTTGTGATAGAGCAGGCTGACGCCGGTGGGGTAGAACAGCAGGTCAGTGTGAAATAGGTCACCCCCTTGGCTCAGAACACGCTTGGCCCACCATCCGTTCCAGTAGTGAACGAGCAGATCGTCGCCAGGGCCCGCCACCTGCGTGTTCAGGTGCTTCACCAGCGGCCAGGTCATCACTAGCGCAAGGATCGCGTATGCACCGGTGGCGATCAGGGCGATCCGGTGGCGACGAACCCAGCCCAACAGGTCTGTTTCCATCACACGTCGACGTCCCCTCAGGGAGCCGTGCGGAAGACGATCAGCTCATCGTCGGTAAGCACGGGCATCGTCGTCAAGTATGCGCCCACTGCGCTTAGCGCCTCCGCGCTCAAGTACTCCTTGTGGACGACGACATAGCGTACGCCGGCATCGGCCAGCGCCGCCATCTCTACCCCCGCGTTGCCCGCGAAGTCGGGCTGGCGTCCACGCAGGAATGCGCGCAGCAGCCCGTTCGCTTCGATGAAGTCATAGGCTCCATCCGGTGGGCGCGAAACGTGGCCGGTCACCGTCGCCTTGCGGTGCACCGTCTGATAGACCATGTACTGCTTCGACAGATCGTTGCTAATCGGAAGATCGACGATGGCGAAATCTCCCGGATCTGTGGCGATTCGCTGATAGCCAGCTGGGACTTCCAGCGGTCTGGTAGGGAAAGGCCACGACCAGTACTCAAGCAGTACCAGCCCACTAAGGACGATGAACGCGGCCGTTGCTCGCCGTAGCGCCAGGTTTGACAGAACGCGAACGGTCGACACCCCCGCCACCATCGACACACAGAGTCCAACAATGATGTTGAAACGTTCCGGGTTGCGTAACGAACTTACAGGCAAGGTCCACCCCGCCAACCGATAGGGGAGCGGTATCGTTGGGTAGGGCTGCCCGTTGATCCGAGGGAAAGGCCCAAGAGCAAGGAACCAGAACACCGCTAGCCCGACCAGCCAAAACCGGATCCTGCGCTCCCTATGGATACTCAACAGCCCGTAGCCGACGAGCGCAAGCGGAACATAGCCCAGTGCCGCCGAATGGTCTTTGTTGCGCAGGAATCGGCCATGAATAGGCGCCGCCAGATGGCCCCAGAGCGGATGATACAGGTTGGGCAGAATGTAGGCCGCAAGATCCGTCTGCGTTTCCGTCTCTTTGCCCAGGTCGATTGCCTGGCTCTCGGGGTTCGTTGCGATCTCGTAGACGACGGGGGCAAGCAGGGGACCCGTTAGCAGCCCTGCGGTAACGACCAGGGCTATCAGGGCCCGTCCTGCACCTTGGGACCACTCCGACCGCTCAGTCAACCAGCCGTAGAGAAGCCACATGCCGCCCAGCATCCCACCCAGCGTCATCAGATGCCAGCCAGAAAGGCCCGAACAGGCAAAAAAGAGCCCGGACAGGCAACCATCAAGCCTCCTACCTGTGCGCATCGCCCGGATCAAGTAGAGTAGCGAGAACGGGATCCATTGGATGCTGAGCAAGTTGAGATGGTTCCTCTGGGCAAAGTGGTACGGGTAGAAGGCGAAGACCAGGCCAGCGATGAAAGACGCTCGGCGATCGCCGAACACCTCACGTCCCAGCAGGTAGGCCCCAAAGCCGGCAAGCGGCCAACTCCACCAAACGGTGAAGTTGTATGCCGCCACATGGCCTACGAGAGCCTGCAGCGGCCACCAGACGAACGTGTTGAGCCAAGAGAAACTCAGGAAGTGCAGGCCAACGCCGCTCGGGTGAAACATCATCTCAGTATGGTAGGGAGACTGACCCTGACTCAGAGCGCGCGTGACCCACCAGTTCGTCCACTGAAAGACATAGCGGTCGAAGCCATCGCCGGCCATCATTGTGCCGAATCGGCGCACCAGGGGCCAGAGATAGGCCATCGAGAGCAGGACATAGGCCATCAACGCAGCGAGATCAGGCCAGCGCTTGCGAAGCATTCTGGTCACGGCGCAATCTCCACGCTACCCAGCTCGATCGTGCCTGTCTCGGCACCTGGCACGTTCGAGAGAACCTGCAGACGCTCGATTTCGGGCCAGAGGTAGACACCGACGAGGATTCGATGGTCCCCTGGTGACAGATCATCAGGAAGCTCAAGGGAC
>JASFVG010000498.1:0-3440 GCA_050049955.1 Anaerolineae bacterium
TTCGTGACGACGGTCGTCTTCATCCTGGGCGCTGTGCTGTTCTGTTGTGTGCTGTATGGATCGAATCTCGTCCCCAGGTGGATACCGGGTTGGGGTCTGGTTTCGGCTATGCCGTGACTGAGCACCGGCTTCCTAGTGACACTTGGCTTGACTGGTCACAAGTCGAGGGTCGATGCCGTGGTGCGTCTTCCGCTAGGCTTGCAGGAGATGGTGCTGGCGGTGTGGTTGATCGTGGGGGGGGCAACCCCCGGGCGATCGCAGCCGATTCTGCCAGCGCGGACATCGCGGACGTGTAGTTGAGCGGATGAAAGACAGGATGGGGTTTGGGACCAGAGAGCCGTCACCGGGACCAAGCCCTAGGCCTCCTGCACTCATAGTGACCTCCAGGTGACCGTTTCCGCGCTGCTCCAAGGGGATCGTGACTTGGGTCAGATGACCCCCGGCGTGGCGTGGAAGGGAGATCATAGGCTTGCCCGATGCGGGAGCGCGTCCCCAAGGTCCGGGTCCGATGTCGGGTAGCAAACCCGACCTGCGTCATTCGGCTGGCCGCCGGGCAGTCACCGGACCGGGAGTCCGAATAGCTTCCGCTCTCCGGGCGTCAGCTCGCGCGTGACGCAGCACTTCCTGGCGTGCGCGATCAGACTCTCAGTCGACTGCAAAGCTCGTCGCACCACAGGCGGGTTGAAATGGCCCCCGGCGGCGACGTGCCTGCCGTCAGGCGACCAGTGTATGCTGTACACAGCGGCCGGCGCTCTGACGGTGAGCACGACCTCGCCGGTGGCGGCGTCCCAGACCTCTACCTGGCCTCTCTCATCGCTCGAGACAATTGCTTCCCGTTGGGCGACCAGGTGGCCTGCCAGATGTCGTCCGAATGAGCGGCGAAGACTGTGAGCTCCTTGCCACTCGTCGCGTCAACGACGCGGGCCGTACCTTCTTCCTGGCCCAGGACGAGGTGCTTTCCATCTGGCGACCACGCTGCGTTGGGCCCGGGGGCGGAAGGCCTGGACCGTGGCAGTGGTCGTGTTCGCCCTCGCAATAAGCCTGAGCCTTTCAGCGGAGCCCTCACTAGCCACAGCTCCACCGCTTCTGGCGACGCCATGTGAGGTCAAGGTGCCGATCACGTGTAGCTGGGACGGCACGGGGCCGTCAGCCGTGACGCGAGCAGCACGTCTGACGGCGACCGGCAGTGTAGACGTGACCTGGGCCACAACTGGCGCCTAGAGCTTCACCGTCACGCTCCGAAATGCATGGGGCCGTCGTGAGTACCCACCTTGCGACCATCTACGAGCCGCCGGCAGCGGACTGCGTGGCTGCGCTGATCTCCGGACCTGTCCCGCGGGCGGTCCAGCCCATGCAGAGCCATAGTCTCCCTCTCGAGCCGGCCGTATGGGCCAGCGCCCGCAAGGGGTGGATCAGACCGTAGGGTCCACCACGCGACCAAGGAACAAGATGGCGCCTGTCTCAATGTCGCGAATCAGGAAGATGAACGGCCGGTCGATCCTCACCTCTAGTGGCTCCTCCGGCACGGCCACCTCGGCGATGATGACAGCCGTGGCGGCCGCGGCCTCGGTGCCAGCTTCGTCCACGGCGACGAATGCCTTGTGCACGACCGCCGAGATGGAGAGCCGTCGGGTCCCATCCATGCCCGAGAAGTCCGCCGCCTCGCCGAAGGCATCGGGCATCCCCATTGCCGCCAGTGTCTGGCCCAGCTCGAAGCTGGAATCGAACTCGAACTTCGGCATGGTCAAGGCCACCTGCCTCGGCGCCAGGTCCTCCAGGATCGCATCCACCAGCTGGGCATCCAGTGAGCCCTCAAAGGCCTCGAAGTGGCCGGCCTCCGGGAGGAGGATCACCATCGACAGCTCGCGGCTGTCGTAGGGCAGTTCCACTGCCTGATACCCATCGCCCTCCTCAAAGGCGAACGACTCGGTCTGCTGCATCAGGGGCACACTCACCTGACTGCCGTCCAGCAGGTGGAACGGGCCATTCTCGGTCAATCGCTCTTCAAAGGGATGGTCCCAGGCCGCGTTGAAGTAGATGGCGTTGGTGAGTACCAGGCGCGTGAGCGGGTCGATCAGCCCTTTGGGAATCAGGTCCTCGATACGCCCCTCGGTCTGGTCACTCACCCAGTCGTTGATCGTCACGCGGGCCTCCTCCGGCGCCTTGGCGAAGTCGAGGAGCCGCAGTCCGGCACCGTAGTTCTCGGCCAGCACGTCGAGGAACTCGGTTAGGAAGTCGTAGCCCTTCTGACCCCAGATGGCGTTCACGATGTTCAGCCGGAACCCCTGTTCGTCCCTTCCCTCCGCGCCCTCGCCCCGCTCCTCCAGCACTAGGTCAAGGGCGTTGAACGCTGGATGGAGGCGGTCCTGCGATAGGACGTAGTGGAGTGTCTCGGCCATCTGCTTTTCCGTCCCGCCGCGGGCGCCTGCGTAGGTCATGGCCAGCGCCACCGAGATGCTGTGTGGGGAGTAGAACAGGTTCCCGTCCTCTCCCTTCAGGGACTGGTAGAGGTCGAAAGCGAAGGCGCTGTCTCCGCCCACTACCTTCATCACATCCGAAGCGTCGACATCGGGTGCAGTCACGCGCTGCTTCTCCGAGCGCACCGCACCTGCGGGTTCGCCACACCCCGCCAGGCTCAACAGTACACCTGCCACCACCAAGCCCAACAGCACGTTCTTCACGGCTCTCCTCCTTGTACACGAATAGGTGCTTCCGAACCCAAGCTGTCCGCGCAATAGACCTCCGGCCGGCGGCTGGTTTCCGCTTTCGACTGGCATGCCTTCGGCCGCCGCCCCCACATAGTATGCCACAGGCGTGCGCCTGTGGCAACGGCCAACCGGCGAGCCTCTGACCTGGTCAGACGACCAGGTCCCCCCCTGGCCTCCCGGCGAGGTCGAAGACCGTCCGGACAGCCAGGTCCCAGACTCCCCTGCCGGCTGGCGCGCCCCTGTCTGCCTTCTGGTAGACTGTGGACGAAAACCAATTCAGGAGGACCGGACGATGGACATTATCATTCTCACGACAGTCTTACTGGCAGGGATCGCTCTAGAGAGCTACGTCGCCGAGCGAGCTCGAAGACGGACGAGAAGCGACGACAGGATCAGCGACCGGCTGAGTCGACATGGGAACGGGGACGAGGTCTAGGAGGGGAACATGGCGCAGCGAAGCGGGTACGAGTCGGTCATCTCTATACTGGGCGCGTTCGCGATTGCGACGGCGCTTATCGGACTCCTGGCCCTCGGGGCCGCGTGGCTGATCGGGAGCCCGGCCCTCGTTTCCGCCTCGCCGGCCGATCCGACGCCGACGGCCGTCGTGGGAGAACAGCCGGACGCCCCCACGGACAGCGTGCCGACGGCCACACCGGTGCCGCCTACCCCCGTCATGCCAGCCGTATCGCCCACCGTAACCGCGGTCGGGCCGGTCACAGCGACCGAGATTGC
>JASFVG010000499.1:0-3438 GCA_050049955.1 Anaerolineae bacterium
GGCGCGAGAGTGGCTTGACCGAATCACAGCCACCGACATCGCGCAGCGCGCCGCTGGCTTGGCTTTCGGCGTGCTCTCTGGCCTGGCCATTGCCTTTCTATCTCTGACCTGGAATGTGCTTCCCGTTCTCACGATCATCCTGTTCTACTTCATCGGCAGGGAGGAGCGCCTAGATCGACTGACACCAAAGATCGGACTTGTTCTTGCCGTTGTCCTCTATCTCGCCACCAAGGCCTACTTCATTCCCGGCCTGTTGACAGCGGGTACGCCCTTCCTATACGCTGTCCCGCCAGGTGCCAGGACGCTCTTGATGGCAGCGGTTCCCACCCTGGTGCTCCTCTTCGCCCTCGCATCGATCTACGTCTACGTGCGGCGGAGTGAAGATCCGACCCTCTTCAAGGCCTACCTCTTCTTTGCCCTGACCGACGGGCTCTTGACGGCCGCCCTATACGGGCCACGCTTCTTCAGTACGCGCTGAGGCTGTCGCGGTTCAGCGCCCTGCCATCCTTGGCCGCAGGTCCCTGTGGTGGACGTCGCACGCTTGCTCCACAAAGAAAAAGGCGACCTGACGGTCAGCCGTCAAGTCGCCTGCAAGGCAAGACTACAATCCTACATCTCCCGGTTCGTAGAGCCCCCCTCTTGTCTCCAGAGCAACCCAGGCCGCCGGTCGACTAGCCCGTAGTGCCCTTCAGGCGAGGATCGAAGGCGTCACGCAAACCATCCCCCAGGAAGTTGAAGGCCAGCGTCGTCACCGTCAGCGCGATGGCCGGCGGCCACAGGACGTGGGGATGCGCCCGCATCGATCTCTGCGCATTGTTGACCATCATCCCCCAGCTTGGCGTGGGCGCGTTGACGCCCAGACCGATGAAGCTGAGGAACGCCTCGGTGAAGATATACCCGGGAATCGCCATGGTCTCTGCGATGATGCACGGACCGAGAATGTTGGGCAATAGGTGGCGGAAGATGATCTGGCTGTCCGACGCGCCGATGCTTCTCGCCGCCATGACGAACTCCTTCTCCTTGTAGGAGAGCGTCTGCCCCCGGGCGATGCGCGCTCGGTCGATCCAGTAGAAGGCACCGATGGCGATGAAGATGAAGAACATGCCCCCCATCCTCCGGTCCAGCGCCACCAGTGGCGTGGCGATTCCGCCGCCCCCTCTCGCCGCCACCGCCTTGAAGTAGACCTGCAGCAGGATAACGAAGATCAGGAACGGGAAGCCGTAGATGATGTCCACGATCCGCATCATCAGGCTGTCGATGAAGCCACCCATGTAGCCCGAGATCAATCCGTAGGTAACGCCGATGACCAGGCTCACCGTCGCCGCCGCAAGTGCCACTGACAGCGAGACCCGCGTCCCGAATATCGTCCGGCTGAGGATATCCCGGCCGAACTGATCGGCCCCCAGAAGGTAGTTGGCTCCGGGCTCCTGATAGTTGTCAGCCAACTTCTGCTCATCGACGCCCTCCGGCGCCACAAGCGGGGCGAAGATTGCCATCAACACGAGCAGGACCAGGAATACCCCGCTGCCCACGGCCACCTTGTTCTTCAAGAACATCCGGAACGCATCTTGCATCGGGCTGCGCGGCTTGCGCGCCAGCCCAGGAATCACGTCCCCGCCATCTCTCGTTGCGACTGTCATGGTATCATCTTCCTCCGCGGCAACACAATGCCCGATCGACACCTACACGCTTCAAACCCACCATCGGACAACGCCGTGACCAGGCCCCCGCCCATTTTGGCCACAGCGGTCGCCGAATAGCCAGTCTGCCGGGACCCCGCTATTCGTACCTGATACGTGGATCCAGCCAGGCGTAGGTGATGTCCACGATCAGGTTGGCCGTGACCAGCAACAGGGCATACAGCAGGGCAGTCCCCATCACCAGGGGATAGTCACGGTTGCCAATGCTGTCAATGAAGTGTTTGCCTAGTCCCGGAATCCCAAAAATGAACTCCACCACGAACGTACCCGTCAGAATCGCCGCCGCAATGGGTCCCAGATAGGTGACCACGGGAATCAGCGCGTTCTTCAGCGCGTGGCGACCCACCACGATGAACTCGCGCAGCCCCTTGGCCCGCGCCGTGCGGATGTAGTCCTCGGTCAACACCTCCAACAGGCTGCCCCGGGTCAGACGCGAGATGCCGGCCGAGTAGGCAGTGCCCAACGTAACCACCGGAAGCACCCAGTACTTGGGTCCCTCCCAGCGAGCGACAGGGAACCACCCCAGCTTCAGCGCAAACAGCCACACCAGAACCGGACCTAGCACGATGTTGGGGATCGAACGGAACAGAATCGCCACGAAGGTCGCGCCGTAGTCGAGGCTCGTGTTGTGTCTCAGGGCCGCGACGCACCCCGTAGGGATGCCGATAATCAACGCCAGAACCAGCGACATGGCCCCCAACTGTGCTGACACTGGCAATGACGTGGCAATAATGTCGTTTACCGTGCGAGTGCGAAACGCAAATGAGGGACCGAGGTCGAAATGGAGCAGATTCCACAGATAGTCCAGGTACTGCATCCATACCGGCTTGTCCAGATCGTATTTCGCCTCCAGGTTGGCCACGATCTCGGGTGGCAGCGTCTTGTCGCCGATGCGATCGAAAGGCCCACCCGGGATCACGCGTACCAGGGTGAAGGTGAAGATCGTGACCGCCAGCAGCACCGGGATGAACTGCAGAGCGCGCCGGAGAAGGTACTGAATCATGCTGTCCTCCTAGCCAACCGGAAGATAGGGCTATGCAGCCCCCGACGGGGGCTGCATAGCGCTGTTATGCGGAAGGGATGCTACTTAATCCCGGTGGCCGCTTTCTTGGCCTCCCAGTCGATGGTCCACTTATCCCAGTGCTGTCCGCCGAGCTGCTGGTATGTGCGGTTCAGCCAAGGCTTCGTGAGATCCGGGTTGGTGTAGTAGTAGATCGGCGCGTACGCCGCCTCCACCTCCGAGAGGATCCTCTCTGCCTCGCGGTACATCTCCCTACGCGCGTCCTGGTCCGTCAGCTTGCCGGCTTCTTCGGTGAGCTCGTCGAACTCGAGGGGCTCGACCACTGTGCAGGTCTCGTCCTGGCACCCACGGCGCAGTCGGTTCGCGCCCTCTGCCGAGTTGAACACCTCATGCAGCCAGTTGTTCTGGTCCGCGTAGTCCGCGCACCAGCCCAGCCGCCAGATGTGCGGCATCTGGTCCAGTGCGGTGTCATTCTTCAGTGTCTCCAGGTAGACGCCCCACTCCTGGTTCGTCACGTCGACCTCGACGCCCAGCGTCTCGCGCCACATGGCCTGGATCGCCTCGGCGATGGAGCGGTGCCCCTCGCTGGTGTTGTGCATCAGCGTGACCGCGGGGAAGCCCTCACCGTCGGGGTAGCCGGCCTCGGCCAGCCACTCCGCGGCCATCTCCTTGCCCAGCTCAGGATCGAGGATCCAGGGGGCGATGTCCGGATCGCTG
>JASFVG010000500.1:0-3402 GCA_050049955.1 Anaerolineae bacterium
GTCAATGCGTTCCGGCCCCACACCGCTCAACTCTTCGACGCGCAACAAGCGGCTACGCAGGCTAGATTTCCTGCCATTGTAGTATAGTAGTGACTTCTTGTCAAGTCGGCCTGCAGACGAGTTGACAACGGTACCCCCGCGTGTTATACTCCTCGAGGTGGGCCGTTAGCTCAACTGGTAGAGCAGGGGCCTTTTAAGCCCAGGGTCGCGGGTTCGAGTCCTGCACGGCCCACACTGAATACACAATCGGCCTGCTTGGGCCGATTTTGCTCATGGTGGGGGCATAGTTGAGTCTGCCGGCTTGGGCGTTCTGGGGCGCACTCGTGGCGATGGTGATCGCACTCTTTGGCGTATTTGTGCCAATCATCCCCGATATCGCGCTTATCTGGTTGGTCATCCTAGTCTACGCCATCGCCGAGCGATTCTCGACGATCCATCCGCTTTCCTTCGTAGCGCTCACGTTCCTTGCCGCACTTGGCATCACTGCCGAGTTCTGGATGAGCCAAGCGGGTGCGAAGATCACTGGCGCCTCTATCTGGTCCATTCTAGCCGGAATCGCGTTAGGCGTCGTTGGCGCTTTTCTTGGCCTCATCTTCCTCGGCATTGGCGCCGTGCCAGGTGCCTTCCTGGGCGCCCTCCTCGGACTTGTTCTCGCCGAGTGGTACCAGCGCAGGCAATGGAGAGAGACGATCAAGGTGGTTGGCGGCTGGCTGGCTGGGTACCTGCTCTCTGTTGGCGTGCAACTGTACATAGGTGTAGTCATGATAATCATCTTCGTGTGGCAAGCCATTCGGGGATAGACCGTTGCGTCATCCCGTTGCCCACCCAGGACTCGACATCCCCGCCGATGCTTGATCAGCTAAGCCTCCTTGGTTCCTCGTTCACTGACCCGATCACTGTCAGCGAGCTCAACGGACGCATACGACAGCTTATCGAAGTCGAGCCCACCTTGCGTGACGTGTGGGTTGAGGGCGAGGTCAGCAACTTCACTCAGGCCTCATCGGGACACTGCTACTTCACCCTCAAGGACGCCAGCGCACAGATCCGATGTGTGATGTGGCGCAACGACGCCAATCGGCAAAGCCAGCTACCGGCGGATGGGGCTCTCGTGCTAGGGCATGGACGCGTCGGCGTTTACGAGGTCCGAGGGCTGTACCAGCTGTACGTGGATCAGATCCGGCCCGCGGGGGTCGGTGAGCTGTACAGGCGATTCGAGCACCTCAAGTCCCGCCTAGAGGCCGAGGGGTTGTTTGCTCAAGAGCGCAAGCGGTCAGTGCCCGACTTCCCGCAACTCATCGGCGTCGTCACTTCCCCTACGGCAGCGGCGCTGCGCGACATCCTCCACGTTCTGAGTCGACGTTTCCCGCTGGCCAAGGTCTTGGTGTCCCCCACGCCGGTGCAAGGGGATGCAGCACCTCCCCACATCGTAGCGGCGATCGAAGCGCTCAACGACCGCAAAGATGTCGATGTCATCATTGTCGCGCGAGGCGGGGGCAGTCTGGAGGAACTGTGGGCCTTCAATGAAGAGGCCGTGGCAAGAGCTGTGGCTGCCTCGTCCATCCCGGTCATCTGTGGGGTAGGCCACGAAACCGACTTCTCGCTTGCTGACCTCGCCGCAGACGTGCGCGCCCCGACCCCATCTGCAGCTGCCGAACTGGCCGTCCCAAGTCAGACGGAGGTCCGCTCCCAGCTTCAGGAACGCCTTACGACACTGAGCGCCACCCTCAGTAACATTATCGAGCAGCACGCTTGGCGAGTAGCAGAGCAGAGTAGGGCCCTGAAGCATCTCTCGCCGGCAACCCAGCTAGCGCAGGCCCGGCAACGTGTCGACGACCTCGTCGGGCGGGGGGCAAGGGCCGTGCGCCACGAGCTGAGCCTGCGCTGCGAACGACTCAAGGGGCTGTCAGGACGGCTCACCGGCACAAGCCCCATGGGCACGCTCGGAAGAGGATACGCGATCGTACGAAGTCACAGAACAAATGCGGTAGTCCGATCGAAAGAGCTTGTTGAACCAGGAGACTCCGTCGGCATCCGAGTTTCCGACGGTGAGTTCAATGCCTTGGTCAAGTGACCCCGACCAGTGGACATGGGCCTTGGCGGGGAAGGGATCGAGGATACGCCCGCCAGGGAGGTCTCTCTCTAGGCTGACCGCCTGGGCTTCCTCACCGTGTACGGCCGGTCCCCGGACTGTGCGTCGGGGATGAGCGGTCCGCGCCTGGCGGGTGCACATACCCTACTTGGCTAGCCGACATACCACGGTTGTGAGGCCTGCGCGTGGCAGATCACCGGGCCAGACGCGGGCCATGCGAACGGAGAAACAGATGAAACAGATTGAAGACCTGACCTTCGAGGCAGCCTTTGCGGAGCTGGAGCAGACGGTTACCAAGCTCGAAAGCGGAGGGCTTACGCTGGAGGAAAGCCTTGCGGTTTTCGAACGGGGTCGGAACCTGGCCGCGCATTGCAGTCAGAAACTGGAGGAAGCAGAGCTGCAGGTCAAGCAGATAACGCCCGACGGTGATGTGCCGTTCGAGGTTGAGGGCTAGCGCTTCTCGCCCGAACGACCAACGAGCAAACCGCTTCGACGAAGGAGTCTAGCGACCGCCTGGACCTCCTCGGCCCGGAGAAGGATCGCCCCAAGCGAGTAGACCGCCAATCCCAACACGACGCCCCCGCCCCCTACAACCCACGAACCCGCGTTGGGCAATGCTGCCTGCCATCCCAGCAGCGCCGCCAGCATAGCCAGCGCTGCCAAGCTACTTCTCCCCAGCGTCCTCAGCATGCGCCCGCCCTGTATGCCCCTTAGCCTCAGTCGGATGAGAGCCAACAACACACCGAATTGCAGCAAGACGGCGATCGAATTGGCGAGCGCCAATCCTCCGAAAGGCTGAAGCCCTGCCGAAGAAAATACGCCTGGCAGGGTCAGACTCAGCGCCACGTTCAGGGCCATCGCCAGCCCGCCCACCCACACGGGCGTCAACGTGTCGTGAAGTGCGTAGAAAGCACGCGCGACGATCTCCAGCCCCGCGTAACCGGCAAGGCCAAGCGCAAAGAAGGACAGCGCCCAGGCGACAGCGCTAGTCGAACCGGATTGGAAAGCCCCCCGCTCGAAGAGGAGGCTCACTAGGGGCCTGCCCAGCGCGAGTAGGCCGATCGTGGCGGGAATACTTAGAAACAGGATTCCGCGGAGCGTGGCGGACAGGGATTCCCTAAGCTCCCGGAGCTCCCCTCGAGCTGCCTGAGCGGCAAAGGTGGGAAAGGCCGCCGTACCAATGGCCTGAGCAAACACGCCCTGAGGTAACAGCATCAGCATCCAGGCGAAGTTGATCGCCGAGATGGCCCCTTCCCCCATTCGCGTGGCGATACTGTTGCTAACAACGAGGTTGATCTGGGCAACAGCCGTGC
>JASFVG010000501.1:0-3401 GCA_050049955.1 Anaerolineae bacterium
CGGGGATGTGGCCAGGGTGGAGGTGGCATCTACGATGACTGCGATCCACCGCGAGGCGATCTCCCGCCGCGTCGACGTGAGCTTCAGTGTGCACGGGCGTGACCCACGGGACGTGGCCCGGGACGTGGAAGGCACCCTGAAGCAGCTGGAGTTCCCGCGGGAGTCGCATGCTAAGCTGATGGGGGAATTCGCCGAGCGACGCGCCGGACGAGTCCGCGTGCTGATGGCCGGGATCGTCGCCCTGATCGGCGTCTACCTTCTCCTCCAGGCAGCGTTTGACAGCTGGCGCCTGGCTACTCTAGTACTCTTGGTTCTCCCGTGTGCCATGGCGGGTGGGGTGGTGGCAGCACTTGTTCTTGGCCGGGGCGTTCTTTCGCTTGGCGAGTCTGTCGGATTCGTCACCATCCTGGGTAACGCTGTGCGCAACTCCATAATGTTGATCCGCCAGTATGGACAGCTTGAGAAAGAGGATGGGGAGCTGTCTCAGCTGTGCCTGGTCTTGCGCGGATCGAGGGAGTGTGCTGTTCCGATCCTGGTGACGGCGTTAGCGATTGGGTTGGTGCTGTTGCCCTTCGTGGTCGGAGGCGATGTTCCCGGGCACGAAATGGCGTATCCAATGGCTGTTGTGGTCCTGGCCGGCCTCGTCAGTTCGACGGTGCTCAGTCTCTTGGTGATGCCCACCCTGTACTTGCGCCTCGGCGGGGCCAGACTTCGGCCTGAGTCGCAAGACTGCTGAGGGGGTCGCCATCAGGGAGGACACCGACGCCCCTAGGAGTCCGGTAGTCGATGGGAGGAAGCATATGGCCCTACGGCATCGATGGGTATGTTTCGCATCAATCCTCGCTATGTTGACGCTCTCGGCGTGTCACTCAAACCCGCCCGGGCGTAGCACGGAGGAACCCGTCCACATCGAGGCCATAGACGGGTCGGAGATCAGCCGCGTTGTTTTGACGGCGAAGGCAGCTGAGCGACTTGATGTTCAGACGAGCCCGGTTCGGGCCCAGCCTGTGGTGCGGAAGCGAAGCTTCGGGGGGCAGGTCGTGCGCACGGATGGCGGCGTCCTGGTGCGAGTGCCGCTGAGCGCGAGTGTGCTCAATCAAGTGGACCAGGGTCTGCCTGCGTATGCCCGGCCGCTGAGCGAGGAGGCGGCCGTCTGGCCAGCCCGGGTCGTCGAGACACCTGACGCTAAGGAAGCGGCCTCTGCGCTCTACTGTAGAATAGATGGCGTCGGGTATAGCCTTTCTCTGGAGCAGCGAGTGCTGGTAGAGGTGTCGATGCTAGGCAGCGACGCCATACGGAAGGTCATCCCCTACTCGGCTGTGCTGTACGATCTGCACGGTAACACCTGGGCGTACGCGAGGGTTGAACCCCTGACCTTTGAACGGGCTCTAATCGTGGTCGATTACATTGAGGGCGACCTGGCGGTGCTGGCCGAGGGCCCCCCTGCCGGCACGGAGGTGGTGACGACGGGAGCGGCCGAGCTGTTTGGGGCGGAGTCCGGGATTGGTGGCGCTCACTAGCTGCAGAGGGACGGAGTCACGTGCGGTGGATTACTGAGACAAGTCTGCGGTACCGGTATCTGGTAGTATTCCTCGCCGGATTAGCGACCATCCTTGCGGTCACGCAGATAGGCACCATGCCGGTGGACGTGTTTCCAGAGTTCGCCCCGCCCATTGTGGAGATTCAGACCGAGGCCTGGGGTATGTCCGCTTCCGAGGTGGAATCGCTGGTGACTATTCCATTGGAGGAAGCGCTCTACAGCACGCCCGGGCTCGACGTGCTGCGCTCAAAATCGGTTCCGGGGTTGTCTTCCGTGAAGCTCCTGTTCGACCCTGGGGCCGATTACATGCACGCCCGGCAGATGGTGCAGGAGCGCCTTGCGGTTGCAATACCCTCCCTGCCAACGACAATCGGCCAGCCCTGGATCCTGCAGCCCCTATCGTCCACCAGCCGGTGCCTGAAGATTGGGCTTTCCTCGGACGACTATGACCTGATGGAACTGTCGATGATCGCCTATTGGACAATTACGTATCGCCTGATGCAGGAACCCGGTGTGGCCAATGTCGCGATATGGGGCGAGCGGTGGAAAATGCTGACAGTGCAGGTCGATCCGGAGCGGATGCGGGCTTACGATGTGTCCCTCGACGAAGTCATGGAGGTCACCTCGGAAGCCCTGGATTTCGGGCTGCTGAAGTACACGCCGCATGCCAAGACGATGCCCGGGGGCTTTGTGGACACACCGAACCAGCGGCTGGCCGTGCAGCACCTCTTGCCCGGCATCACGCCAGCCGAGCTGAGCCAGGTGACGGTCTACAATCGAAAGCGGAGCGACGGGGCGCCGCTGCGCCTAAGAGACGTGAGCGACGTAGCGTGGGTCCATCAGCCGCTCATCGGAGACGCGGTCATCAACGATGGCCCCGGGCTTCTGCTGATTGTTGAGAAGTTCCCGTGGGGCAATACCCTTGAGGTGACCCGCCGCGTGGAGGAAGCGCTCGATGAGCTGCGCCCGGGCCTTGAGGGAATCGAGATTGACTCCACCATCTTCCGACCAGCGACCTTCGTCGAGGTGGCGATGAATAACCTCGGCAGGGCATTGATCGTCAGCGCCGTGCTGGTGATCGTGGTCCTGTTTGCCTTCCTGTGGGAGTGGCGCATTGCGCTCATCAGCGTCCTGATCATCCCCTTCTCGATGATGGCGACGCTACTCATACTCAGCATACAGGGCGCGACCATCAACGTGATGGTGCTGGCGGCACTCGTGGTCGCGATCGACGCCGTGGTGGACGACGCTGTCGTCGGCGTGGAAAACACCATGCGGCGGCACCGTCAGCTACTGATGGAAGGCAAGGCTGTGACTCTCAAGAAGGTCGTTCTCGAGGGTGCGCACGAGGTCCGCAACACGATTGTCTACGGGTCGCTCAGCCAGGTCGTTGCCCTTGTGCCCCTGTTCTTCATGGAGGGTCTGTCGGGCTCGTTCTTCCGCCCGCTCGCGGGTGCCTATGTCCTTGTCTGCCTCGCGTCCCCTGTGATCGCGCTGACCGTTACGCCGGCAATGGTTCTGATCCTCCTAAGCAGCGCGCCGACCAGGTCGAGAACATCCCCTCTTGTACCGGTGCTTCAGCGCGTGTACGGCAGGGCACTCAAGTGGTGCATGGGAAGGCCTATCCTGGCCTACGCGGCCGTCGCTGTTCTCTTGATGTCTGGCCTTGCGACGTTGCCCTTCCTAGGTCAGGAGCTTCTGCCGGACTTCAAGGAGAGGGACTTTCTGATGCACTGGCTGGCCAAGCCAGGCACGTCCCGGCAAGAGATGTACCGGATCACGGTGCAGGCCAGCCGCGAACTACGTGCAATCCCGGGGGTCCGAAACTTCGGGGCCCACATCGGGCGCGCCGTGGCGGCCG
>JASFVG010000502.1:0-3398 GCA_050049955.1 Anaerolineae bacterium
CAGCGGTGTCGTCGCGCTCGACAACGCCGACCACATAACGCTTGTCAACCGGGCAGCGAGACAGATTCTGCACGCTCCCCAGGCGACAGCTGGGCAGCGGTTGGGCGATGCCTTCCCAATGTTTGAGAGGACAGTAAGATCCTCGATCGACCAGGTGAAGCAGGACGCAAAGCTGAGGGGCCCGATGGAGATCGGTTTCCCGCTCACGTCGGGCGAACCAGCCACGCTTCTGGTCACGTTGTCGCCACTCAGACACGCACCGGAAAGCCAGAGGATCGCGGTCACCCTTGGTCAGCAGACCGAAGGCAGCCCGCCAGAACCTTCCGGCGAGCCAAGTCACCTGCAGGACGCCGAGAAGGCCATCTCCGGGGTAACCATTGTGATCGACGACGTTACACGACAGCGGAAGCTCGAGTCACGCTTCCGCCTCTTTCAGCGGTACTTGTCGCCAACTGTCATCGAGCGCCTACCTGACGACCCGCAGGAGCTGGAGCTTGGCGGGGTGCGTCAGGACATTGCGTGTCTATTCGCCGACCTGCGGGGCTTCGTTGAATTCAGCTCGCAGCATCCCCCGGAGCAGCTGGTGGAGATACTCAACATATACCTCGGCGCGGGCGCAGAGGCGGTGCTTGCCGAGGAGGGAACCCTCGACAAGTTCGTTGGGGACGCGGTCGTGGCCTTCTTCAACGCGCCCCTGGCGCAGGAGGACTACGCCATGCGGGCAGTGCGAGCGGCAATCAATCTACGGGAGGCCGCCGCAGATCTCCGCGCGAGGCTTGCTCGTGAACACCAGCTTGCCTACGGTATTGGCATCAGTGTTGGAACCGCTATCGTAGGCAACATCGGCTCCCAACAGCGGCTCGACTACACAGCAATCGGCCCAAGCGTCAACCTTGCGAATCGGCTGCAGGCGGCGGCCATGCCGCAACAGATCCTGCTTGCGCGCGAAGCGTATGAGATGACGAAGGAGCACATCGTAGCGCGCCCCATCCTCCTCGAAGGACAGACGGCATCGCAGGGACCTGCGGAGGCCTACGAGCTTCTTGGGCTTGCCCACTCGACGGCATCGCGGAATCCGTGAGCCCGACATCCGACGGGGGCGAAGCCTCGCTCCACGCTCAGGCCGCAGCCGCGCGCCAAATGCCCGCGGCCTAGGCTATCTACCCCAGGACATGGCTTTGCCGTGAGCACCTTTCCTGCGCTGCTCGCCGTCATCTATGCCACCATCGCCATATGGCTGGCGGCGTACGGACTGAACGCGTTGGTCTTGGCTCTGCTGTACCTACGCCACAGTGGAGGCCGTGACGAAGGGTCAACCCTGCGACTGCAATCGGTTCGGCCGTGGCAATTCGGCCGACCGTCCCATTGCGAGGACTCAAGCACACCCAAATCCTTTCCGTCGGTGACTGTCCAGGTGCCCGTATACAACGAGCGGCACGTGATTGAGCGGGCCATCGATGCTGTTGCTTCCCTCGACTACCCGCGGGACCGCCTCCAGATTCAGATCCTCGACGACTCGACGGATGAGACGACGCGTTTGGCCCACCAGCGTGCCGCATATCACCGTAGACGTGGCCTGGACATCCGCGTGCTACGCCGTGTCGACCGCAGCGGATTCAAAGCGGGGGCGCTGGCGTTCGGCCTCCATCAGGCACGTGGTGCGTATGTAGCCATCTTCGATGCCGACTTCCGTCCGCATAAGGACTTTCTGCTGCAGACCGTACCCCATCTTCTTAGCCGTCCAGGACTCGGCCTGGTCCAGGTGCGCTGGTCACACCTGAACGCCAACTACTCGCCCCTTACCCGCGCCCAGGCTATTGCGTTCGATGGCCACTTCGTGGTCGAGCAGACCGCGAGGAACCGCTCGGGGCTGCTCATGAACTTCAACGGCACGGCTGGCGTCTGGAGGAAGGCATGCATCATAGACAGTGGAGGATGGCAGACCGACACGCTCTCTGAGGACCTGGACCTGAGCTACCGGGCACAACTCGCAGGTTGGGAGACGTTGTATTTGCCGGGGGTAGATGCCCCTGCAGAGCTGCCACCGCAGATTGCGGCGTTCAAGCGACAGCAAGCCCGCTGGGCTCAGGGATCAGTGCAGACCCTGCGCAAGCTGACGGGGCCAATCCTCAACAGCAACCGCCTCGGTGTGGCCCAGAAGGGCATGGCCCTGCTTCACCTCAGCGGGTACCTGGCCCACGCCCTCCTGGTCCTGCTGCTTCTCGTAACGCTTCCCCTGGTCGTGCTGGACGTGGCCCCGCCAACCCTCGGGAACCTGGGGCTGCTGATGGGCTTGGGCCCGCCGTTGATCTACGTGCTCGCTGCGCAGCAGCTATACTCTGACTGGCGAAGACATTTGCTTGGTCTCCCCCTCGTGCTTCTTGCTGGCGTGGGCATCGCGTGGAACAACACTATGGCCGCGTGGCGTGGACTGACGCGCTGGGGCGGCACGTTTGCCAGGACGCCGAAGTTCCGCGTGGAGGACGAGCCAGGTGGCGAGGCGCGACAGTGGCGGGGCAGTAGCTACCGACTGGGTGTCGACCGGAGTGTGATTGGAGAGGTGGCCCTAACCCTTTATGCTGTAGCTTCTTCGCTGGTGGCCATCAGCAGCGGTCGGTATGCTATGCTGCCGTTTCTCCTGCTATGTGCGGCAGCCTTCGGCACCGTGGGCGGTTTGGAACTGGCCCAAGCCGTCTGGGTACGACCGAGACACAACGCAAAAGCGCACCCGGTTTCCCAGTAGCCACCAGCCCGCGCAGAGGGCGTTCGCTTCGTGCTGGGACCGTGCGCGGCTATCCAAGCTGCAGTGTCTGCGCCGTACCTGATTCCATGTCGATGACGAGCAGACGATTTCGAAGCGGCTCACCACGCCCGGTCAGAATCTTCACCACCTCCTGAGCTTCCCAGGCCGCAACTGCCATCGGTGTAGCCGCCGGCGTGCCTAGGACGGCCTCCAAGCCCCGTTCCGGAAGCTGATCTCCATCACCGTAGAGAGCTCTAAGGCCAAGGTCATCCGGGAAGATAGTGGTGGCCTGGCCGAGGAAGCCCGCGATGCTGCCGTGCACCATTGGGATGCCCAGCGTCTGCGCCCCGTGTTGAAGCACAAGTCGGGTAGGCAGGCGATCAACGGCATCCACAAGCACATCTGCCCCTCGAAGCAGGTTCGGCAGATTCTCCCGTGTAATGACCTGAGTGTGGCCGATCGCCTCCACCGCGGCGTTAACAGCGCCTACGCGGCTGCAGGCGACCCGAACTTTGTCGATGCTCAGCTGCCGCTCCGTGCAGAGTAGCTGGCGGTTAAGATTCGTCTCCTCGAAGACGTCGCCATCGATGAGAATGAGGGCTCCGACCCCCATGCGGGCGAGCGCCTCGGCCACGTATCCGCCAAGACCACCCAG
>JASFVG010000503.1:0-3396 GCA_050049955.1 Anaerolineae bacterium
CAGGTCCAGGCTGAGCGGCGCGTGGTGACGATCCTGTTCTCCGATGTGAAGGGCTCGACGGCGATGGGGGAGCGGCTAGACCCCGAGGATGTGATGGAGATCATGGATGGCGCCTTCGACGTGCTCATCGAGCCGGTCTACCGCTATGAGGGCACCCTGGCGCGCCTGATGGGCGACGCCGTGCTCGCCTTCTTCGGCGCGCCCATCGGCCACGAGGACGACCCCGAGCGGGCTTGCCGCGCGGCACTCGACATCGTGGCGGGGGCTGGTGCCTACGCTGAGAGGCTGGCGCGGGAGCGCGGCATTGAGGGCTTCACCGTACGGGTGGGGATCAACACGGGATTGGTGGTGGTGGGCGAGGTGGGCTCGGACCTGCGGGTGGAGTACACGGCCATGGGCGATGCCATCAACCTGGCGGCGCGGATGGAGCAGAACGCTCCGCCAGGCGGGATCCTGATCACCCACGACACCTACCGGCACGTGCGCGGGGTGTTTGACGTGGTGCCCCAAGAACCCCTGCGGGTGAAGGGAAAGGCAGAGCTGGTTCACACCTACTTGGTACAGCGTGCCAAGCCGCGGGCCTTCCGCAAGCCGACCCGCGGGGTGGAGGGCATTGAGACGCGCATGATCGGACGGGACCCCGAGCTCAGCCGCCTGCAGGACGCTTTCTACACGGCGGTTGAGGGCCGGGAACTGCAGATGGTGACCATAGTCGGCGAGGCTGGCGTCGGCAAATCGCGCCTGTTGCACGAGTTCGATTTGTGGTCTGAGGTGCGGCCCGAGCTGTTCTTCTACTTCAAGGGGCGCGCACGCCAGCAGACGCAGAACCTCCCCTACGCCTTGATCCGTGACCTCATTTCCTTCCGCTTCGAGATCCGCGAGAGCGACCGGATGGCGGTTGTGCGCGACAAGCTGGAAGCAGGCGTCGGCGCGGCCCTGGGTGCTGGCGAGAGCAGTTGGATGGGGGCGCACCTCATCGGGCACCTGGTGGGCTTTGGACTGGAGGACAGCCCATACGTGGTAGGCGTAGCCGACAACGCGCGAGAGATGCGGGAGCGGGCAGTGTCGCACCTGGTGGACTACTTTGCAGCACTGGGCGGGCAGTCAGCCGTGCTCATGCTTCTCGAAGACCTGCACTGGGCGGATGATAGCTCGCTCGATGTGCTCAATGACCTGGCACAGGGACTGGTCTCGATGCCAGTGATCATTGCCTCGACGGCCCGGCCTTCACTTTTCGAGCGGCGGCCTCATTGGGGCGAGGGCCAAGAGTATCATCGGCGAGTGGCCTTGCGGCGCCTATCCAAGCGGTATTCGCGCCGCTTGGTCGACGAGATTCTGCAGAGGGCGGAATCCGTGCCTGACTCTCTGCGGGATCTCCTGGTACAGAACGCCGAAGGCAACCCGTTCTTCCTCGAGGAGCTGATTAAGATGCTCATTGAGGATGGCTTGATCGTAGCCGGTGAGGAGCAGTGGCACATTGAGAAGGCACGTGTTACGGCAGCGAGGGTACCCAGCTCATTGAGCGGCGTGCTGCAGGCGCGGCTGGACGGCCTGCCCCCGGAAGAGCGTACGGTAATGCAGCAGGCCTCGGTTGTGGGACGGTTGTTCTGGGACGGTGCCGTGGTGCGCATCAATGAGCTGTCGAGCCAACGACTCCGTGGGGAAGAGGTGCTCGGCATGCTCAGCGCCCTTCGCGGCAGGGAGATGGTCTTTGAGCGCGAGACCTCCGCCTTCGCTGGGTCGCGGGAGTTTGTATTCAAGAACGCTTTGCTCCGTGAGGCCACGTACGGCAGTGTGCTCAGGCGTCTGAGGAAAGTGTACCATGGCTTGGCCGCCGACTGGCTGATGGAACAGGCGGGAGAGCGAGTCTCCGAGTACACCGCTCTGATCGCCGACCACCTGGAACTCGGCGAGCGAAGTGAGGAGGCAGCAAGATGGCTGGTGCAGGCCGGCGACCGGGCGCGGCGGCTCTATGCCCACCAGGAGGCGATTAGCGCCTATCAGCGAGCCCTGGCCCTGTTCAGGGAGCACGGTGACGAGGCTGGTGCGGCCGATGTGCTGATGAAGCTGGGCTTGACCTATCACTCGGCCTTTGACTACGAGCGCTCTCGCCAGGCCTACGACCAGGCCTTCGCCCTGCGGCGAGACGCTCAGGAAGGAACCCCCGTGGCGATGACAGTTGCGCCGCATGCCCTTAGGACGGCCATCTACGGCCCGCCAACGCTCGACCCCACCCTGGCCAATGACCTCAGCTCCTTTCGTTTCCTCGATCAGTTCTTCAGCGGCCTTCTGGAACTCACTCCCGAGTTGGATGTGCTGCCGGATGTCGCGGAACGGTGGGAGGTGATGGAAGGCGGTCACAAGTACGTGTTCCACCTCCGGGAAGATGTGCGGTGGAGCGACGGCGTGGCGGTTACGGCGCGGGACTTCGAGCTTGCCTGGAAGCGCATTCTGGACCCGGCGACCTCCTCGCCCACTGCCCAGTTGTGGTATACTGTTAAGGGGGCCAGGCACTATCATCAGGGGCGAGTCCCTGATGCCGCCTCCGTGGGCATCCGGTCGCTCGATGACTGGACGCTGGAGGTGATGCTAGAGAGACCAGCCAGCTATTTCCTGTACTTGGTATCGGCCCCTCCTGCATATCCGGTGCCTCGCCACGCGGTGCGCGCCCGCGGCGGCGCGTGGGCAAATCCGCAATGCATCGTCACCAATGGTCCTTTCAGGATAGAATCCTGGCGCCCGGACGAGGCGGTCGTCTTGACCAGGCGGGCCGAGTATCATGGGCGTGTCCCTGGCAACTTGGAGCGCGTAGAGCTCGAGCTAATTGCCTCGGACGATTGGAGATCGGGCTGGGAAGGGTACCAGGCTGACGAGCTTGACGTCGTATCCCTGGAGGCGGCACCCTGGTCGTTTCGTGAGGGCGTCCGGCAGGAGCTGCCTGCTGAGTACGCCCTCGTCCCCCAGGGAGCAAACCTGTATGCTGTCTTTGACGTCTCGCGTCCTCCCTTTGACGACCAGCGGGTGAGGCGGGCCTTCGCCCTGGCTCTCGACCGCCCGGCTCTAGTGGATACAGTACTGGGAGACCGCGGCTTTGCTGCAACGGGGGGCTTTGTGCCCCCGGGGATGCCGGGCCACACACCCGGGATCGGGCTGACGCATGATCCCGCGCGGGCGCAGCAGCTTCTTGATCAGGCCGGGTATCCTGGCGGCAGGGAATTCCCCGAGGTTGAGGCGGTGTCAGCAACGACTCGTGAACCGCTGATGCGGGCGATGGTCGCCAATTGGTCCGACGTGCTCGGAGTGGATCTCTCGGTCAGCGCAATGGAATGGGCAGAGTACCTTTCAGTGATACGCAGGCAATTCCCGCCCTTGTATCTGATGGGCTTGATGTTCAGC
>JASFVG010000504.1:0-3392 GCA_050049955.1 Anaerolineae bacterium
CCATCGGGCGCCATCCCGACCGCAGTGGAGGGATCTCGCCGTCCGCCATCGGCCGTCATCCCGACCGCAGTGGAGGGATCTCGCCGTCCGCCATCGGCCGTCATCCCGACCGCAGTGGAGGGATCTCGCCGTCCGCCATCGGCCGTCATCCCGACCGCAGTGGAGGGATCTCGCCGTCAACCGCCTCCCTCTCAAACCGCATCCCCACCTTCACCGCCACGCGCTCCGACGCCACGTTCTCCGGCTCGATCAACGCGATCAACCGATCAATCCCCCGCTCCTCAAACGCATACCGGACGAGCGCCCGACCGACCTCCGTGGCGTACCCTTTCCCCCACACGGCACGTGCCAGAACGTAGATCAACTCGATCTCCTGCCTCCCATCCACGGCCTTCTCCAGCAGGCCGCAGTCCCCCACTAGCCGCCCGTCGCCCTCTCGATGACCGGCCAGAGATCGTACGCCTCGACCGACGGATCCTGCGCCACTCTCTCGAGCGCGACCCGGAGGCAGTCTCGATCCCGCGGACCACCCATCTACCGCGTCACCTCACCGTCCGACCACAGGTCGACCAGCGCCGGAACGTCCGCCGCCTGCTGGTACCGCAGAACCAACCGCCCGGTCTCAAGAATGTGTTGTGAGACCTCCGCCTTGGCCATGCCTACCTCTCACGCGGCCTCGCCGCAAACGCCCCAAGAAGGCTGTACGAGACAACACCGGCGCACCGATAGGCGCTCGACACCACCTAGACGTCCTTCTCCAGCACAATCAGATCATCGCTCCAGTCAGGCACAAACAGACACCCTCCCCAGTAGTCCATGCTGCAGATCTTGGGGAGGTTGAGTGCCAGCGGATCCGTCTCGAAGGGATCGTTCCTGACCCGGGGCGCTGCCTCGTGCTTCCCTGCGATGGTCGAGATCAGACCACTGCCGCGGTTCACCATTCGAACCAGGTGGTTGAAAGTGTCGCCGATGAAGATGTTCCCCTCCTCATCGAGCGACAACGAGTACGGACCATCGAAGTACACGCCAGGGTCGCTCCCCAACGTGGCACCTACGGCCGGGCCGCCATCCCCGGTGTATCCGGCGACTCCAGTTCCGACCACGGTCGAGACCCCGCCACCGTCCGGGTGGATCCGTCTCACGCTGAAGTTCTTACTGTCCAGCACATACAGGTCGCCGTCGGGACCCAGGCGCAGATCGTAGATCCAGTTGAACTGGACGGCCTCGAAGGGAACTGTCCCCGATTGGAACCCGGCTTGCCCATCGCCTAGCGTCAGGATTGGTTCACCCGCCATGTTGAACTGCCACACCCGGCATCCCTCAATCTCGTGCACCCACACGCTCTCCCGTCCATCGTACACGCAGTTCCCGATGTCCCGAAGGCCGACCAGTCCCGTGTCAACGAATAGCTCGACAGACCTTCGATCGGGCCAGATCTTGAACACCTGGTTGGTACCGTTGCTGGAGACTAGCAGAGATCCTTCGGGTAGCTCACAAGCATAGTGGGGATGCTTCACAGCGAAAGGAATGTGGATATCGCTCAATCCCTTGTCTATGGCGCCAGCCGTCCAGGTGAACTCGTCGTCCGGGGTCAGGCATCCCAACCAGTGCTCGTTGTACTGGAGCAAGTACTGCGTGCCCCGCTCGCCGTGGAAGCCGAATGCGCAGTGACCCTTCTGCCACGGCCTGTTTCTAGGGAAGTTGAATATGTGCTTGATCCGCCACCGCATACGCGATCCTCCCTCTCACTCCCCTACCTTCGCAGGCCACAACCGCCGCCCACCAGGGCGGACGGCACCTCGACCCTCGGGACGGCCCTGGCGCGCCACCACCTCACCTGCCGCACCCCCTACGCTCCCCGCAAGCGCCGTAGCGCCTCCCGCGCCTCTTCGTCAAACCGCTTGATCGCCCTATTCAGGCTCTCGGCGGAGAAGTGTTCGATGTTCTCGGTCACCACCCGTCTCACAACCGCCGGGTCGTGCTTCCCGACCTCACTCAGCACCCATCCGACCGCCGTCTTCGCGAACCGCTCCTCCCGTCGGATGAGCACCCTACATCCCCCTTCGATCAGCGGATAGTACGCCCTGTCGTCCGTCACGTTGACGAATGCGACCAACGACGCGCGCGCTTGCCACAGGTTCTCTGCGGTCCTCCATTCGGAGACCCTCACGGCGCAAGCCATGCCCTCCCTCTCGATTAGTGGTGCCAACACTTTGACACAAAACCAATCGCACGCATTCCAGTCGTAGATCAGACCGTCGGTGAACAACCGCGCAAACCGGTCCACGCCTCTTCTGCACGTGACGGCACCGGCAGGAATCAGGACCTCCTGGAGGTACAACATACCCGCCAGTTTCTCCTCGGTGTACTCGCCCTCAAACAGCGCTAGGGCCAGGTCGACCTGCTGTTCCAGATCCAACGCCTCGGCGAGGCGTGCCTGGTGCCAGGCTTGGACGATGGCGCGGACGCGCGCCATAGGCACGCCAAGAAAGGGCGCCCCCTGCTTCACGTACCGTTCCCACCAAGCCTTCTTGCCTGGGTCGGCTGCCTCGCGCAACTCCTTCAAGAGCGCCGCTCTAGACGCCGCTACCAAGGCGCGATCCTCAGACGGCAATTCTTACGCTGCGCGAGCCGCCCAGGACGGGCAAGCACGAACTGTCCGCCTTCGCTCCCAAGTTGGTCCCCGCCAATCACCCGGGCATAGTCCACCGTCGCCAGGTAGCTGGGTGTTGCGCCCCCGCACCCGACGTCCAGCATCTTGTCGCTAGCGCCGACGTCACATAGGTCCACCAAACGGCGCGTGTTCTCCATACTGCCTAGGTGTTTCGTTAACCGAAGACTTGCCAAGCTCTCGAGGTAGCCCGGCGCGCCTCCCAGAGGCCTCTGACTATGAGGTCACACGCTCCCGTATGCCGACCCCCGGGCCTGCCCTGAGCGTGTCGAACGGGCCTCAAACAGCGCCCCCAGGTTGCGGGGGAGAAGGTCCATCAGATCCACCAAGTCGTGCTCCACCAACTTCGCCGCCGTCTCCTCTGGCAACTCCTCCAGCGGTACCCCCGCAACCAGCCGGCTCGTCTCCACGGCGGAGAACGCTGTCCCATCCTCGATCCATCCCAGCACCCCCGCGTTCTCCGGGCAGACCGTCTGGCAATGCAGGCATCCCACCAGGCAGTTGTGCCAACCTGGCTCAACCCACGAAGGAAAAGCCACGTCTCCGGGTTGCTCGTTGTGGTATACCAGGCAGCGCTCTGCCCGCAGCAAGAACCGGTCATCGGGAATCGCCTGACTCGGACACTTACGCAGGCACGCCGAGCAGCTCTCACAGCGCTCCATCACCCGCGGTTCCCGCCACGTCTTGTCCTCGCACGGCATGTTCGGACAGAACGCTACCA
>JASFVG010000505.1:0-3364 GCA_050049955.1 Anaerolineae bacterium
AAGAGGCGCACGTGCTCGCGCGTCAACTGGTTCCCACATTCGCGACGGGCTGCACCGCCAAGCGAGAACGTTCAGACGGCTAGGGAGTTGCCGACCTCTTGGCCGTGGGAAGCAGGGCAGCCACCCGTCGTGGAGCGCATAGCGGCATGAAGACGCTCCTGGTGAACCCGCCTAGCGACTTTGAAGGCAAATTCGTCTCACGCGAGCAAGGTGGAATCGGGCTGGTCGACGAGCGATTCTTGCCAAGTGAGCTGTTCCTGACTGCGGCGTATCTGCGGCAAGCTGGGCACAAGGTCGATGCGGTCGACTTGGGCAGGGGATCTCCTGACTTCACAGACTTCGACACCGCCGTGATATGGGTCAGTGTGCTCCACACTTATCACCAAGACATCGACCTGCTTCGCACCGCGAAGGACTGCGGCTGCCGAACCGTTATGGTTCTGAACGATGCCTACCAGGGCTTCGAGACCCACACGCTGGAGCGTCACCCTTTCATCGATGCCGCCGTAAGGCTGTGGGAAAGGCAGGTAAGCCTGGAGAAGTTGCTGAAGAGCTGGGAGCGGCGTGAGCGCCCCCAGTATCCCGGCTTGATCTACCGCGACAGTGGAATTCTGGTCGATACTGGGGAGCACGCCCGGTGCAGTGACATGTCGCACCTCGTCAGCTGCGCGGAGCTGTTACGGGAGCAGCCTCTGGTCGCGTACCGAGCGGTCGGGATCACCCCGGGCCGGGGTTGCACCGCACGCCACCGCTTCTGCCACTACGCGAATACGGCTCAGGGCAAGCGCCAGCTGGAAGACGTGCTTGGCGAGATAGACGCTGTCGTGGATCGGCAGAGACAGGTCTTATTTCTTGACCCAGACCTGCCCTCCGATCGAACCTGGACTGATAAGCTGTGCCACGAATTGGTGCGCCGTGGAATGCGCGTCCGCTGGCGTGCAGACGTGCGTCCCGAACATGCCCGACCACGGCTGCTCCAGCTGTTCCGCGAGTCCGGATGCGACGAAGTGCTGATGGGCGTGCAGACGCTGGACGTCGACACCGCCAAGAGGCTGGGAGGAGGGTATACGCCCGGGCGATTGCGCCGGGCGATTGAGGCCGTTCGCGGAGCCGGGATCAAGCCTCTTGTGTACTTCTACATCGGCTGGCCTTGGGACAGCCCTGGATCGCTCGAGAAGATCGCCCAATTCCTGCGCGATGAACCCGTCGCGAGCTTCTATTTGAAGCAGGTGCGACCCTGGCCCGGGACGCGCGTCCACCGCGATTTTGTGTCGCTGGGACTGTTGCGGAGAGAGCTCACAGTTGAGGACTTCGTGGATTCGGGTTCTCCCCTCTGTCCGAGCCTCCATTTGAGCATCGAGGAACTTGCGGCGTGGAAAGAGCGGATCGGGCGGTCAGGGATTCTCCAGCCGGGGTACATTCGCCGGTTTCTTGGTGAGCGGCACCTCAGACCCAGGCACGTGGCGCAGTTCACCTCCCTGCTGCTCGGCAGGAACATCTTCAGGGGGAAGTGATACACCTGATGCCTGCCCTTGGCAGCCTCGTCTTCAGCTCCACGACACTCAGGAAAGTCTGGGCATTGCTCCGCGATCACCGACCCAATCAGGTTGCCAACACCCTGCTGTTTGGGTACCATGCGCTGCGGGGCTTTCCCAACCCACGTCTTCCGTACTGTCCGCCGTGGCTGTCGTTGGACATAACGACCCGGTGCAATCTACACTGTACCCACTGCCTTCACGGGAATCCCGCCAGCCCTCACAAGCTGCGGTTCCCCGACATGTCTGTGGATACCTTCGTGCAGATACTCGACCGATTCCCGCGGGCGATCGCGGTCGGCCTCGGAGGCGGAGAACCGCTGCTCAACAACCGGGCGCTTGATATGGTGGAGATTGCACAAGCGCGACGTATGAAGGTGCACGTATTCACCAATGGAACCACGCTCTCCGACAGCATCAGTAGCGTCCTAGCGGCTCCTATTGAATTCCTCAACATCAGCTTGTATGGCGTTGATGGAGAGAGCTTCGCCGAGCGCACGGGAGCCGACGCTGCTTTGTTCCATGACATAATCGAAGCAGTGGCTGAGCTCTCAAAGCGCCGGGCCCGTGGCGGCTATCCAAGGGTGGTTCGCACCAGCTTCATATGCATAAAAAAGTCGATGTCGAGTGCATTCGACTTCATTCGGATAAGCGAGCAGCTGGGCGTCGATGCAGCCAAACTCAGGAATCTGCACTTGTATGGCATACCGGGCTACGACGAATCGCAGTGTTTGTTCGAGGACGATCCTGAGGTGCAGGAGTTCATGGGCATGCTACGGAGCCGCACCTATCGCATACCCGTGTATACGCCTCGGCTCTACCAGCGGACCTACAGTCCGCGGAGGTGCGTCGCACCATACCACCAGCTGAACGTCGGCGGCGACGGGTCCATCGGCCCTTGCTGCGTGGTGGGACCGGACAAGCGCTGGGGAAGCATCCTCGACCCCGACATATGGAACGGACAGACCTTGACTGACCTGCGTCGCAACCTGCGAAACGACCTGTGCGCATTGCCGCCCGCCTGCTTGACGTGCGAGCAGATGATCCCAGAGCGGGCCAGAATCTAGGTGTGCTGTGGCACCGCTTAGAGACATCCACTATCGGCTACATGGAGGCACCGAGTGACGCAATCCAACCGGCGTATGAGGATTGGGCTGATCGGGTGCGGGAAAGCGGCTGTGAGGGGACACCTGCCCGCGTTGAGGCACGTCCGCGACGCCGAGGTGATTGCCGTATCGGACACTGACGCGCATCGGCTCAAGCGCGTCGCAGACGAGTACGGGATCCCGCGCCGCCATGAGGAACCCGCCGGGCTTCTGGATGACCCTGACGTGGACGCAGTGGCGGTATGCGTGCCGCCGGAATCCCACGTCCAAGTTGCGTCGGCGGTCCTGGACGCGGGGAAGCATCTGTTCCTCGAGAAGCCCCTGGCGCTCTCTCTGGATGCCTGTGACCAGCTGATTGAGCGCGCGCAGCGGTCATCCTGTCTGACAATGATGGGGTTCAACCTGCGCTGGCACCGGCTCGCTCGCGAAGCTCGTGACATGGTGCGCCAGGGCAAGCTCGGGCCAATCCGCTTGATCCGCACACTGTTTGCCGGTCATTGGGAAAGCGCCGATGACCTACCGGAATGGCGCAAGCGCAGGGAACTCGGCGGAGGGGCACTGCTGAGTAAAGGCATGAACGACTTTGACTTGTGGCGGTTCCTTTTGGACGGCGAGGTCGAGCAGGTCTGCGCAGTGACCCGACGCGATCTGGTTGATGATGAGGTCGTGGCAGTAGTGGCACGCATGACCGACGGTGTCCTGGCCTCTTCCTCGATTGTCGAG
>JASFVG010000506.1:0-3361 GCA_050049955.1 Anaerolineae bacterium
CGATTACTGACTCGATCCTCTCTACATCAGCTCTGACTGTTGCCATCTCCAGGCTGGCGACCACGTCGCGGGGCAGAGCCGCCATTGCGGTGGAGAGACCGCGCTTCGCGGGGCTGTCGGCACTCTCTGGCGCTTGCGTCACCAAGGAACTGAGCAGCCCTGTCGGCAGATCTTCATACTCAAAGCGGATTCCCAGCAGTTCGGCGAAGACTGCGAAGAGCTGCGCCTCACGGAAGGGCTTGCGAACGAACGCGTCACAGCCCTCGGACAGTATCACTGCGCGCTCTTCCTCGAGTGCGCTTGCCGTGAGCGCGACGATGACGGTGGCTTGTCCCTTCGTCGTCGCTTTGATGCGCCGGGTTGCCTCGTAGCCGTCCATCACTGGCATCCGCATGTCCATAAGGATCAGGTGAGGCGACCAAGCGTCCCACTTCTCAATAGCCTCCCGCCCATTCACGGCCTCTTGAACCTCGAAGCCAAGGGGCTGCAGAAGCTGGACCAACAGCCTGCGATTTGCCCAATTGTCCTCCACGATCAGTATGCGACGCACTGCCTCACCAGGCGCAAGTCCCACCACCCGGCGCGGCTCTCGCTCAGAGTCGACGGCCGAAGCATGCGCCACCGCTCCAGGGACCTCCAGCCGGAAGGTGCTTCCCGGCCCTCCTTCGCCCGTGTCCGGCGAGCCGGCGCTCGTCACGCTCAAGTCACCCTCCATCAAACGCGCATATTGCCGGCTGATTGCCAGCCCCAGACCGGTGCCCTCCTGCGCCAGCCGCCCGCTCGACGTCTGTTCAAAGGGTACGAACAGAGTCTCGAGCTCCTTCTTGCTAATGCCCGGCCCTGTGTCCTCCACCTCAAAGACAAGACGGAATCCCTCCGCCATCTGCTCTCCCACCCGGTTCGCCTTGATGCGGAGCACCACGGCCCCCACGTCGGTGAACTTGACCGCATTGCCTAGCAGATTCATCAGTATCTGGCGCAGCTTTCCCTCGTCCATCCAGACGTACCGAGGAACATCTCCCGCACGCTCGAAACTCAGTCCCAGCCCCTTCTTCTCGGCCCGCAGCTGGAACATCTCCTCCAGACCGTCCAGCATACGATACAGGTCGAAACTTGCTTCGTGCAACCGCATCCTACCTGCCTCGATCTTCGAGAGGTCCAATACCTCGTTGATTAGCCCAAGCAGGTGCTCACCACTCCGGTTGATGATCTCCAGGTTTTCGAGCTGACCGTGAGTAAGATTGGCGTCGCGCCCCATGAGCTGGGTGAAGCCCAGCACAGCGTTCAGAGGAGTCCTGAGTTCGTGGCTCATGTTGGCCAGGAAGACGCTCTTCGCGCGATTGGCGGCCTCAGCGGCCTCCTTCGATCGCTCCAGCTGCAAGAGAGTCTGTTGTAGCTCCTTCGTCCTCGCGTCGACCTGGACCTCCAATTGACGTCGCCTGGCCTCTATCGTGCTCACCCGTAGGGCGAAACCGCCGGCGGTGCCCCCAGCCACGAGGCCGATGAACAGCACCCGGAACCACCAGGTCTGCCAGAACGGCGGCACGATGGTGACCACCATCGAGCTGCCCTCCTCATTCCAGATACCATCGTTGTTGGCGGCTTTCACCCTCAGCCGGTACGTGCCCCCGGGAACATTGGTGTATCGGCCAAACCGTCTTGTTCCCGTGCTGTTCCATTCCTTCTCGAATCCCTCAAGCCTGTAGGCATACTGGTTCTCTGAGCGTTGTGCGTAGCTGAGCCCAGCGAACTCGAATTCAAAGAAGTTGGTCGGCCATCTGAACTCTACCGCCGCCGCACTCTCGACCGGCCGACCGAGGTCCACGTCTTGCCCACCCTGAGTCAGCGTCGTGAACACCACGGGCGGGACGGTTGAGTTGGTCACGATACTGGCGGGATCGACGATGTTGAAGCCGTTGATCCCTCCGAAGAACATCTCACCAGCGTCATTCCGGCTAAAGGCACCTTGGTTGAACTCGTTGCTCTGAAGCCCATCCCCAACGTCGTAGTTGGCAAACGTTTCTGCTCGGGGATCGAACCGCGACAGGCCTCCATTCGTGCTTACCCAGATATCTCCATAGTCATCCTCCACAGAGCCATAGACCAGATCACTGGCCAGACCATCCGCTTCCGAGTAACGAACGAAGCTCCCGGACTGCCGATCGAATCGGTTCAACCCAGCCGTTGTAGCAACCCACACGCGGTCCCCGCTGTCCACGAGGACAGAGAGCACTGTGTCGCTGCTCAGACTGCTAGGGTCCTCGGGCTCGTGCTGGTAATGGGCAAACCGCTCAGTCCCCCGATCCAACCTATTCAGGCCTCCGCTGAAGGTTCCCACCCAAAGGTCGCCGCTTGTGTCCTCAGTGACAGAAGTCACGAAGGCATCGTTGATGCTATGGGGGTCAGCTGGATCCGGCTGATAGTAGGTGAACGCGTCGTCGTCCGGCTTGCGCTGGCCGAGGCCGCTCCCCAATGTGCCGATCCAGAGCGTGCCATCTGCGCCCTCAGCAATGGAGAACGTGGCTACGGGATCACGATGCTGAAACTCTGCCGTTTCTCGGTCGAAAGCCTCCAGGGTGCCTCCCAGCGATCCGTCCCACGTTCCGACCCAGAGTGTGCCCGTCCGATCCTCCAGGATCGATGTCACAAACCCTGCACTAAGGCTAGTCTCGTCGTCAGGATCAGACTGGAAGTGATGGAACACGCCGGTTGTGCGATCGAACCGCTCCAGTCCGCCTTCTGTGCCGACCCACAGGTCCCCTTGTCCATCTTGATGAATCGCCCAGACTTGGTTGTCGCCCAGGCTCTGGGGATCATCGGGATCGTGCTTGTAGTGAGGGAACCGCTGCCGCGACCGATCGTAGACGCTCAGTCCACCGCCAAAGGTCCCCACCCAGAGAACGCCAGAACGATCCTGATAGATCGACCACACTTGATCGTTGCTCAGGCTGAAAGCATCACGTGGATCCTGTCGATAGTGGACGAATTCGTCGGTTCCGCGGTTCAGCCGGTTGAGCCCACCATTCGCCGTACCGACCCACAGCGTCCCTTCGTCATCTTCGAGGATCGAGAAGACCGTATCATCGCTGATGCTGCCGGGATCGTCCGGATCGTGCCTGAAGGCGACAAACTGCCCGGACGGACGATCGAGCAAGTTGAGTCCACCGCCGTTCGTCCCCACCCAGAGAGCGCCCGCCTCGTCCTCGTACACGACCTGGACGACATCGGCGCTCAAGCTATGATGATCCTGCGGATCGTTCTGAAAGTGGGTGATGCGCCCGGTATGCGGATCAAGCCGGTCTAGCCCGCCACCTGTACCGACCCAGAGGTCGCCCCTCCGATCCTGGAGAATCGACCACAC
>JASFVG010000507.1:0-3348 GCA_050049955.1 Anaerolineae bacterium
TGTGTCGCTGGCGGTTTCCGTCTCAGCCTCATTCAGTCACCAGCGGCACGTGGCAGGGTTTGCTGAGTAGGTCCTTGATCCAGCTGCGGTTGGCCTCCAGTCCCCCACTGGTACCAGCACGCCGCCACTCAGCCCCGCTGTGAACGCTCAGCGTCTCGGGCAACCGTCCCGAACGCGTCACCCGCTGCCAGGCCAATGAGGGCAGGCCAGAAGACCCGCGGGAAGGTCGGAACCACGGGGACGCGAAGGTCTGCGTGAGAGGGGCAATTGAGCATTGGTCGCGCCTCCCGCAGGCTCTGAGCTGCTACGATAGTGGGGCAGGGCGATCCCGTGGCGAGCGTCCTGGCTTCAAGCCGACGGCCAAGTTGGGCGCTCGGCCCGGAGCTGGATCTAGGACCAAGTCAGTTGGTCTGGAGGTCACGAGCCAGGATGCGGCGGTCGCCAAGCCGGAGAATGAAGACGCCGATCAGAATGATCGCTCCACCGACGATCTGCATAGCCGTGAGACGCTCACCAAGCAGCACGTAGGCGAGGACGGCAGTGATGGCGGGCTCCAGCGTCACGATGAGATTGGCGGTGGAAGCGGGAAGCACCGTCAGGCTTACCGTGTAGAGGCCGAATCCGCCCAGCGTGGGCCCGATGGCCAGCGCGATGATGACGGACCATCCCAGCGCTGCCTCGCGCCAGCCCGCCGAGCCTTCTCCAAGGGGGCGGGAGAGCCACAATAGTGTGTCAGGGCTTTGAACCAGGAGCAGGAAGGCTGATCCCAAGGCGAAGGTGTAAAGCGTAGCCGTCCAGGGCTTCACACGCCTGGCAGACGAGGCTTTGCCTAGCAGGCTGTAGATCGCGAAAGCGAGACCAGTGCCCAGTCCCGCCACGATTCCCAGGGGCTTGAGCTGCCACACGCTTGGATCATGGACCCCGGAAGCGAAGAGGAGGCCGACGATACTCAGCCCAATGGCCATGATCTTGAGCGTGCCCAGCTTCCCATCCCCCAAGCGCCACTCGATCAGGGCCGTCAATGCTGGAGAGATGTAGAGCAGCATGGTCGCGACTGCTGCTCCATTCAGTGCGACCGACACAGTCCATATTGAGTTGAACAGGGCGAAGAGCAGCCCGTAGAACACAAAGAACACGATGTGCTTGCGTTCCAGGCGAAGCTGCTCCCTGCCGAAAGCAAAGAGTGCCGCGAAGAGGGTGCACGCCACCAGAAGATCCCGCCAGAAGGCGAGCACTAGCGGCGGCATCTCGAAACGCGTGGTCAAGAGGCTGATGAGGATAGCCGTTGTGGACCAGAGGGCCGTGGCGACAAAGGCGAGAGAGTAGCCTCGGAGCAGGTTGGCGTCTCTCACGCGTGGCACCCGAGCATCACGGCTTCCACGCGGGCACCGGCTGGGGCGTGGTCCCAATCCTCTGGGATGATGGCCAGCGCGTTCGCCATCAGCATGGAGCTGAGGATGCCCGAACCCTGTGCACCGGTGAGGTAGGATCGGTATTCGTCGTCCTCCCACACCAGGCGCACTCGAACGAAGTGGCGTCGCCCGTCCTTCTTTTCGATGGCGTCCATCAGCGTAGCGGTCACGACGGGACGCTGCCAATCTGTCAAACCCTGCATCTTCAGAATCGCCGGCCGGGCGAACATCTCAAACGAGACCATCACGGAGACAGGGTTCCCGGGGAGGCCCAACACCGGCACCCCGGCCATGTGCCCGAAGGCCAGGGGCTTTCCCGGCTTCATCCGCACCCGCCAGAATTCCATCTGGCCTTTGGACGCCAGGACGTCCTTCACGAGGTCGAAGTCGCCCACCGAAACGCCGCCCGAGGTCAGGAACAGATCGACATCTTCCTCCAGCCCCGTCTGGATCTTGGCGGTGAGTTCGTCGGTGCGGTCGCGGGCGATGCCCAGCAGGATAGGCACTCCCCCGTGCTCCGCTACTTGAGCAGCGTTTGAGGTGCTGTTAGCGTCTCGGATTTTCCCCGGCGCCAGCGCCTCTCCCGGCCCGACCAGTTCGTCCCCAGTGGCGAGAATCGCGACGCGCGGCTTCCGGGTTACCGAGACCTCCTGATACCCGAGCGCGGCGAGCATCCCGGCTTCCTGGGGCCGCAGTCGAGCACCACGGGGAATCACAGCCGACCCTGCGCGCACGTCCTCTCCAGCCGCCCGGACGTAGTTGCCCGGCCCAACCTCTGCGAGGACCCGCACCAACACGCCCTCGCTGTCCGTGTCCTCCACCTTGACGACCGCGTCGGCACCCGGCGGAAGCGGTGCGCCGGTCATAATCCGGACTGCAGTGCCGGATGTGACAACCTGGTCGGAAACGTAGCCTGCAGGTAGGTCTCCGACTACGGTAAGGGAGACAGGTGTCTCGGGCGTGGCACCGCGGGTTTCCGCGGCCTGCACAGCGTAGCCGTCCATAGACGAGTTGGCTAGGGGTGGGATGTCCCCGCTCGCGCAGGCATCCTCGGCCAGCACGCGACCGACCGACTGGAGTAGGGGCACCTTCTCGGCTTCGAGCGTCCGGAACGCGCTCAGCACCCTTGCCTGGGCAGCTTCCACCGACAACATAGGCTCGATCATGCCTGTGCCTCATCCTCCAGTGGTTGCCTGTGCTCACTCTTCCATTCTGATCCGTCTGTCCAGACCTCCCGTTTCCAGATGGGGACGATTTGCTTGAGCCGGTCGATGGCGTAGCGCGTGGCGTCGAAGAGCTCCTGGCGGTGGGCCGAGGAGACTGCGATGACCACGATGGTCTCCCCGACCTGCAGGCGACCCATGCGATGCACGATGGCGACCTCCTCGACCGTCGCCCAGCGCCGGCGGATCTCATCTCCGATCCGGCGCAGCTCCCTTTCTGCCATCTCCGGGTAGGCCTCGTACTCCAGATACGATGTCTGTCGGCCCTCAGTCACACCGCGTACCACCCCAACGAATGTAGTCACTGCCCCGGCGGTCGGTTGTGCCAGGCGAGCGACCACATCGTCCACGGAAAGCGGCTCGCTCGTGATCTGGAACGACCTCCCAGCCACACTAGCCCCCACCAACCGGCGGCAGGCAGGCCACCTCGTCTCCGTCACGGAGTTCGGTCTGCCGACCGGCGTAGGCGCGATTCACTGCCACGCTTAGAAAGCGTGTGTACCTCTCCAGGACGGGATATACCTCCTGCAGCCTGTCGATCAGGTCCTTGACTGTCGTCCCAACTGGGACGTCTAGGGAGATCTCATCGGTACCCAGTGCCTCACGCGGAGCCGCAAAGAACTTCACCTTCACCCTTATCTGTTCTTCCGTCATTCCTGTACAAACTCCCCACTCTTGCCACCCGTCTTCCGCACAAGCCGGATCTGTCCAAT
>JASFVG010000508.1:0-3345 GCA_050049955.1 Anaerolineae bacterium
ATGGCTTGTCACGACAACTCCCGCACCGCCCCATCCAAGCCCTCGGTTGAACAAGCTGGACTGCGTCGTCTGGCACAGCGAGTCTTGACAGATGGGGCCGGGCCAGATATACTCCTCGCCAAGACTAGAAGCAATAGGAGGCCCTCGCTCTATGGATCATCAACGCCCGTCGTCCGCTTCCACGCCGTCGCAACCGATCGACGTTGTCTGCTCTCGCTACTTCACGGAGTGGCTGCACAAGGAGCAGATCAGCCTGGGCTTCACGACCTACCAGACTCATCGCCTGTTCCTCGTCGGGCTGAAGCCGGACAGCGGGCGGCTCTCCGCCTTCGAACGGCTCTTCGACCGGGCGATGGGGCTGACGGTTGCCTCCCCAGATCGGCTCTACATGAGCGAACGCTACCGGCTGTGGCAGTTCGACAACGCGCTCGCTCCAGGCGAGACGTACAACGGGTACGACAAGCTCTACGTTCCGCGCGTCGGCCACGTCACCGGCGAGCTGGACGTCCACGACCTGGCGGTGGACGCAGACAAACGCCTGATCTTCGTCAACACCCTTTATAGCTGCCTGGCGACGCTGAGCGATCGGTACAGCTTCACCCCAGTCTGGCAGCCCCCCTTCATCTCGCGGCTGGCCCCGGAGGATCGCTGCCACCTCAACGGCCTGGCGATGGTGGCAGGCGAACCGCGCTACGTGACGGCCGTCAGCCGCTCGGACGTCGCGTCGGGCTGGCGGGAGCGACGCCAGGACGGAGGTTGCGTGATTGACGTGGCCTCGGACGAGGTGATCGTCACCGGGCTCTCCATGCCCCACTCCCCGCGCTGGTACCGGGGCAGGTTGTGGGTTCAGAACTCGGGGACCGGCGAGTTCGGGTACGTGGACCTGGACCGCGGTGAGTTCGAGCCGGTGGCCTTCTGCCCAGGGTACCTGCGCGGCATGGCGTTCCACGGCGATTGGGCGCTGGTGGGCCTCTCGAAGCCCCGAGAACGGACTTTCACCGGACTGGAGCTGCAGGAACGGCTGTCGGCGAAGGATGCTGCACCCCGGTGCGGCCTGATGGCGATCGATCTTGAGACAGGCAACGTCGTCAACTGGATGGATCTGCGCAGTGTCGTGACCGAGCTGTACGACGTCCAGGTATTGCCCGGGGTGCGCTGCCCTATGTCCTTGGGCTTCAAGACAGACGAGGTACGCCGCATCATCGCCGTCGACCAGGCACCCTCGGCGGTTCTGCACACACTTTCGCTCACCGATGAACCGCAGCCAGACAGCAAGGCCGCGCCGCCACCGCCTGTCCCCCACCCTACGGTACAGCGGGACGGGCGCGACGTCACAGACATCGGCTACCGCTACCAGGTGAGCCTAGACATGACGGTGGCGGCAGCGATCCAGGAGTACGAGTCCCTCACCTTCCCCAGCATCCGCCAGCAGTCCCAGGTACGCGCGTTCGCGGAGCCGCTGGTCGCCATTGCCGTCTCCCACGGCGCGAAGCCAGTCGGCATGGCGCTGGCGGAGATCACTCCGGCAGGCGAGAGCGCTCGTGTGCTCTCAATGCGCGTCGCACCGGAACACCGGCGGAGAGGCGTGGGCACAAAGATGCTCGGCCACCTGGAGCGGACGTTGGGCCGCGAGGGCTGCAGCAGGGTCACGCTGAGCTACCGGTCCAACTGGTCGAGCGTACCCGCCATTGAACGTCTGCTGGAGAAAGCGAACTGGCCGCCTGCGGTGACGCACTCCCTAATCTGCAAGACGGACCGACGGATCGCGCAAGCCCCGTGGTTCAGCGCGGTCAGCCTACCGGACGGCTTCGAGGCATTCCCCTGGGTCGATCTCACAGCCGAGGAGAAGGAGTACATGGAGCGGCGGCAGAAGGAGGAAGAAGGAGGATGGTATCCCGACCATTTGACACCCTTCCAGGTACTGGAGCGGCTTGAGGCGGCCAATAGCCTGGGGCTGCGGCACGAGGGGCGCGTGGTGGGGTGGATGATCACGCATCGGACAGCGCCCGACACCGTCCAATACACCAGCCTGTTCCTCGATCGAGGCGTACGGGGCCAGGGTCTTGCCCTGCCTTTCGTGATTGAGGCCATTCGCCGTCAGGCAGCGGTGGAGAAGGAAGCCCCCTACGGCCTGTTCCAGGTGGAGGTGGATAACGAGAAGATGATGTCATTCTTGGACCATTTCCTGCGGCCGTATATGGAATCACAGGTGGAGTTGCGGCTGACTGGCAAGCGGCTTCGATAGGCCGAGGGAGCCGGCTCGGGCTATCGATCGGAGCGGGCAGACCTCACCTGGCCGGACATAACCGCTTGACACCGGGCAGGATTTGTATTACAATAGCCTATACTCACCTATAATCCCGGGTCGCCAATCTACGCAGTACAACGCTGGAACGCTGGGCCGGATCGCAGCCCGAAACTCGATAGGGCCCTCAACAGAATCGGAGGCACCACCGATGACCCACCCCAGACGTCTTGAGTCCCCCACGTTCAGGGACGTCGATCCAGGTCAACCACGCGCGAGCGAGCGGTCCGCCGTGCCATCATCCTGGCTTGAGTGGTATAACCCCATCGCGGTGGCACAGTACAGCCCAACGTTCCTGGACGTCACCATCGTGCCAGACGCTGGGGACCTGCAGGCGGTCTCACCAGCGCCCGCACAGGCTTGCCCCAGGATGCTGCTGACCCCACGATGGGGCGCTGGCTTGACCAGAGGGACGGCGATGGCGACGTTGGTCGGCGGCCTGCTGCTGGCCAGCCCCGTCGCGACAGTAGCCGCGCAAGCCCTCGATCCGCCCCCCCCGGTTGGCACGGCGGACGATGACGGCTTCCTCGAGCGCCTGATCGAGGCTATCGGCGAAGACAGCCCGCTGTGGCAGTTCGTCTCGCCAGGGGACGGCAGCGCCCTGTGGCGCCTGATCGAGAGGGCCGGGCCCGACAGCGAGGTCTGGGCTCTCCTGCGTCAGGCAGGCCCGGATCACTGGGTCTGGGCACGCCTGGCCGAGCTGGGGCCGGACGACCCGATCTGGGATGAGATCCTTCCGGGGGGCTCGGAGGGTCCCGTGGTGTCGGGATATGCCGCGGCTGAGCCGCCCCTCGGCGCAGTGGCCGCCCAGGCCGAAGCACCAACCCGGTTCGTCGAGCGAACCGGCCAAGAAAACCCCCTCTTCGAGGCAGTCATCGGCGAGCGACCGGCCCCGGCCTTCGTCGACATCGATGGCGATGGCGACTTCGATGCCTTCATCGGGAGCTCCTACATCACGGCGACCATCAATCTCAGCGACACGGTCGACGCGTACGACCCAGTCACCGACAGCAAGGTTCCCTGGGGCTGCCTGGGCTACA
>JASFVG010000509.1:0-3339 GCA_050049955.1 Anaerolineae bacterium
GATGAACTCGCAGGCGTCCGCAGGCGTGGAGTGGAACGTGCAACGGATCAACGCCGATGATGTCTGGGGCCTCGGTCACACAGGAGAGGGGATCGTCGTCGCCGGACAGGACACGGGCTACGACTGGGACCACCCTGCGCTGATCGAGAAGTACCGTGGGTACAATGGGGTCACGGCAACCCACGACTACCACTGGCACGATGCCATCCACGGGGATGATCCCAACACGGCCTTGGGGAATCCCTGTGGCTTCGATGTACCCTATCCTTGCGACGACGGCACCCACGGAACGCACACCATGGGCACGATGGTCGGTGACGACGGGGAGGGCAACCAGATCGGCGTTGCACCCGGAGCCAGGTGGATCGGCTGCCGGAACATGGAACAGGGCTGGGGAACCCCGGCTACCTATGCTGAGTGTTTCGAGTTCTTCCTAGCCCCGTACCCCTATGGCGGCGATCCTTCCGAGGATGGTGACCCTTCTCAAGCCCCGCACGTGATCAACAACTCGTGGACCTGCCCCGAGCGGGAGGGCTGCGATTGGGATTCGCTGCAGCAGGTGGTTGAGACCGTCCGAGCCGCTGGAATCGTGGTCGTCGCCTCTGCGGGCAACAGCGGTCCCGGTTGTGCCACGATAGAGGACCCGATCGCGATCTACGACGCCGTCTTCTCTGTGGGCGCGACGAACGATAATGACAGCATCACGAGCTTCAGTGGCCGAGGGCCAGTGAACGTGGACGGCTCCGCAAGGCTCAAGCCGGACGTATCGGCCCCCGGCGATGATGTCCGCTCCTGCGTGCCGGGCCTCGGCTACTCGAGGAAAGATGGCACGTCAGTGGCCGGTCCGCACGTCGCGGGGACAGTGGCGCTGCTCTGGTCGGCGGTGCCCGAGCTCATCGGGGACGTGGACGCCACGGAGTACGTGATCGCTCGCACGGCCCGGCCAAAGACGTCGACACAGGGCTGCGGAGGCTATGGCCCCAACGCCGTGCCGAACAATGTCTACGGATGGGGCATCGTGGATGCGCTGAGCGCGGTGAGGGGTACACTCTCCAAGCTGGCAGTCCGCAAGACCGTTGCCGTCCCTCCGGAGCTGTGGGTTCGCTCACTGGACTACACGCTCGCCGTCACCAACACGTCGCCCTTTTCGCTGACCGGGCTGGTGATCACCGATTCCATTCCGACGAGTACCACGTTGACCTGGGCCAGCGCAGGTCATGCGCAGAGCGGAGATACGCTGACGTGGACCGTGGCCAGCTTGGGCCCCGCTGACACGCTTACGGCAGGGCTAAGCATCTCTGTGGACCACCTGCCGAGAGGATCGGTCGTCGTCAACGCAGACTACGGCGTGCGCGCAAACGAGCTGGTTCTGCCTGTGGCGGGATTGCCCGTGGAGACAACCATTCCCTGGCGCGTGCTCTTGTCCCCAGTTCTCAAGTTGCGACCGACGGAGTAGAGCCCGGATGGCTGAGGTCGATAGCATCCGCCTGAAGATCCGGCCCCTGCTCAGCCTGTCTTCGGCTACCGATGCGCTCTACGCGTACTACGCCTTCTACCACGATCGGGAGCGTACTGAGCTGTACGTCCACGAGGACGCCGAGGGACGCGGCGACGGCTTCATCGCCGTTTGCCAGACGAGCCATCGGCTCTTTCAGCCCACTGTGGTGCTACGCACATCGAACGCGGACGTGGCGGTCGACCTGCTGCACGAGGGGCTCGCTCCGGGACGGCCCTACTATCTGATCACGACGCCGGACCTGCGCGATGCTGCGCAAGAAGTCGTCGACCTGCCCGAGCCTCGGGTGAACCGGGTCTTCGAGATCGACCTGTCGCGGTTCGAGTACACTATCAACGTCCTTGTTGTGGCGGAGCAGGGGATTGAGGATCGGCCCCGGTTTGTAATACGGGCCCACGAGGACGTCGTCGCCGAGGCGGGTGTGGCCTGGCTATCGCCGCATTTTGCCGCCGTGTACGTGCAATCGACCCCTGCGGCCGAGGAGCGGGGGTTTGGGCGGTCAGTGCTGGCGACCTGCACGAGGTGGGTGGTCCGCTCGGGCAGGCGGGCAATCACGATCATCGACGCCGACGAGGCGTGGAGTTCCGCCTTGGCCGAGGCCGTCGGCTACGTGGACACCGGGGCTCGCGAGCTGGCCGGCGATATCGTGTGCCCTCTTTGACACATCGGGTCCCCACGAACAGCATCTCCAAGGAGGCCGCCTTGAACGTCGAACTGATCGCGATCACCCGCTGCCTGTCTGGCGACGGCACACCGGAGGATCTGCTGGAACGTGCCGGGCGGATCTGCTACGCTAGTACAGGCCGTGGAGAGCCCGGTGCGTTCATTCGAGCACGGGTGCGGGAGGGACACGAGTCGATCATCGAGCACGCCAGTGCAACCTTCGAGGTAAGCGGCATCAGCCGGGCTTGCTCGCATCAATTGGTTCGGCACAGGCTTGCGTCCTACAGCCAGGAATCACAGCGCTACGTTGACATGTCCGCACCTGAGTGGGCCCTGCCGCCTCAGATGCTGGAGAACAAGGAGGCCATGGCCGTCTGGGCTCGCTTCGCCGGGAAGGTGGAGGAGGCGTATCGGGCGCTGCGGGGGCTGGGACTGCGCAAGGAGGATGCGCGGTTCGTGCTGCCCAATGCCGCGGCCACGCGCATTCTGGTCACGATGAACTTCCGCGAGTTGTTGCACTTCTTCCGGATTCGCGTCTCGCGCGGCGCCCAGTGGGAGATCCGCGACGTAGCCGTCAGGATGCTGGAGCTGGTCCACCCGTACGCGCCCAGCGTGTTTGGTGACCTGCGGCAGGCCTTGACGGCGGAATACCCCGCCTTCTTCGAGGGGATCGAGCAGGGAGAGTGAATGCCATGGCCGCCGACCGCGCAGGGCAGGATGTCACGGTTCGGGAGCGAAGCCGACGAACCAGAGCCGCTCGGCACTGGGTATCCAGGCCCCGGGCTTGTTCTCCCAGATAGCAGTCAGGTTCCTCGCACAGGCTTCCCCGCCAGCGCTTTCACGACCGGGCGCTTGTCGCAGGCCGTGAACCCCCCGGATATGCGTGGCGCGCGCTGCAAGGCCATAGCGCTCGCTTGGGGCACGAATGGACTTTCAGGGCCCCTTCATGTCCCCAAGCTTGGTGCCCGGTTCGTGGTAGCGTCGGTAGTAGCGCGTCAGCGTTGCGCGGCTGAGGAACCAGTTGATCGGCCGTGCCTTTAGGAGAAGCTGGAAGAGCGGGTAGCCCGTGGCTAGCAGTGCCAGGTTGATGGTCCAGAACACGATCCACCCGGGCACGCGCCGCAGTGCAGTCGCGACGGGCACACGGGCCGCCAGCCAGG
>JASFVG010000510.1:0-3319 GCA_050049955.1 Anaerolineae bacterium
CAGCGTGGCGTCCGATCGTCCGCCAGGCCTATGGGGCGAACCCTCTCTTTTTCCGCGTCGCATAGTAGGGTGACTGATCCGCCTCCGGGAACCCCGAGGTGGCACCGGCTCGGCTCAGCTGACATCAATCCCCCTTGGGCACCTGGTAGACCGCTGTTTCGCCCTGCCTGAACGCCAGCTCGAGCAACTGGTCGAACTTCCGCAGGCCCGCCAAGGCGGAACACTGTCGACCTGCCGTACTGCACAGCCCCTCGGCATAGCGCCGCTCCGGGGGACCCACGACGACGTAGTCCACGTCCCACTTGTGCAGCAGCTCAAGTGCCAGTTGGCCGTCTGCCGTCACATACAGTGTCTCTATGTCCGGCTCTCGCTTGCCCTGCTCGACGTAGCTGCCCCGCCATTGGCTTTCGTGGAGCGCCCATCCCAGGACTGCGGGGAACCCAGTGAAGGCGCTGATCCGCCCCTCGTAGTTGTAGGATTTGCCAGGTGCCTCGAGGATGACCGGTATACCGTCTGCGTTGTGCCGGAGCCATTCTATGGCGGCCCAGTCATCCGGGTGACCCCGGGCGATGGTGGCTGCGCCATTGAGGTTGGGCGCTTGGCTGAAGCCGTCCGTACGGCTGCGGATGGACAGCACCGGATACACGAGGCCTGCTGCCGTCAGAAGGCCAGTGCATACTAGGAAAGCGATCCGTGCGGAGCGTAACGCTGCCCCGTCAGCCCGGCTAAGGACCCACCACACACCGTAGGCGCTTGCACAGCCAAGCATCACCCAGGCCTGATAGTAGAACTTGAAGATGGTATTCATTCGCACGCCGAAGCTGTCGCGCAGGTACACGAACTCCACGATGAAGGTCAGGCCAAGTCCGCACAGGACAAGAAGCGATGCGAACTGTGTGCTTTCGCCACGGGCTCTCGGCTCTCGCCCCCTCGTCGTGGGCCTCAGGACAGCTGTGGCGGCCACAGCCATCGCAAGCGACAGGCCTAACATCAACCATGGGTCGCGCAGCCGCGCGAGGACGATGGCCCGGAGAGCGGGCCCGAGCGCACCCTCGCCGACTACCTGGCGTATCTGGGGATCGGATAGAAGCCCCTGGAGGAACTCACGGCCAGGTGCTGTGAGAATCCCAAGGCCAGTCGTCAGTGCCAGCAGAACGACGGTAACCGCGACAACGACTCCCCACGCGCGGGCCACGGAGCCCCACGTCGCGGTCAAGTCGTCCCGTGTCAAGAGGCCTGTCCCCAGGAACCATGCGGTCACAAAGAGGAGGGGCCCGAACATGATGAAGTACTGTACCAGGCGCGTCGGGGGCAGCAGGTAGGGAAGAATGCCGCCCGCCTGGGAGCTGAAGCCGACGTAGAATGGTAGGTAGAGAAGTACGCCGACAAGGGTGAGGCTTACGCCCAAACCGATCGTGTTCTCTACGGCCTCCCGCAGATCGCCCGTGGTGCGGTGGCGACCCGCGCCGTGGGCCAGTACGGCGAGGCCCAGGTAGATGGGGAAGTCCCAGGTGTTCAGGAAGCCCAGCGCACCCAGGATGAGTCCGCTCAAGCCAAACAGGGTCCAGTCGCCCTCTAGGCAGTAAGTTGCCAAGGATCGTCGCGGCCGCTGCCCATCACCGTTTGCGAGCCCGCGCCGCTGTCGACGCATCAGGCTGAGTGCCAGGGCAATCGCCAAGAGCACAAAGGGAAGCCCTAGAACGTGGGGATGGTTGTCCCCGAGGAGGAAGCTAAAGAACGGAAACTCGTCGATCGGGTTTAGGGGCATCGGCGCGCCCGTCAGAGTCCGGTCGCGCAGTACGCGAGACGCTCGCCACCACCACCAACCGGGGCCCGGGTCCCACGACCCGCTTACCCTGCCTGCCTCGACCAGATCCGGGATATCTATCCAGCGCCAGAACGTTGCCGGTAGGGCTCCCCTGGCGTAGAGTACCTCCAACACGCCCTCCAGATTGCCCATCAACGCCACGAACAGAGATCCCAGCAGGCCGTACTTGACCGCCCGATCCCGCGCTGTTGCTCCTTGGTGCCCCGCCACCAGGCTGTACGTCACCCCGAACGCCCCCGTCACTGTCAGCGCGAACATCAGCGCGTCGTGAAGCTCGAAGCCGATGCCTGATACAACCCCTGACAGCCGCGTCAAGAGCCCCATCATCACATAGCCGAAGTAGTAGTAGCTGATGGCGAAGCCTGACAGCCAAGGATCGTGGGGCGGGAAGGTCGGACTCCTCAGTACAGCATTGAGGAAGGCGATCTCCATGAACTTCTCGCCGCCGCTGCTCATGATCTTGTCTGTTGCATAAGCACGCAGACCGGCCCAGGCCAGGAATGCTGCCGCGAAGAGGATCTCCACGATGAGGACCATTCGCCAACGGTCCCGAACGAAACGTCGGAGCGGCAGAGCGGACTCGTCCTTGCGACGCGTGTAGAACCACAGGGAGACTGCGGCAGTCACCGCAATCGCGACGATGGCACCGCCGAGCGTGTTGCGTAGATAGCCCAGCGAGGCCCCGATCCATAGGAAGTAGCTGGTCAGGAGGAGGCCCAGGGGCTTGGCGAAGGGGTACCCGCTACCCGGCAGCCACCTGAACAGCCGGTAGGCCAGCGGCAGCGCGGCCAGACCCAGTATCTGGATCACCAGCCACCACGTGAAGATCTCTACCAACGGTGTCGTCTCCAGAAAAGCCTGTCGCTCTGAGCCGTGTTCGGCAGCGACGACAGCGCCATCAGCCGAGGATGGAAGGCCGATGGCCGCAAAACCCTGGAGCCCCTCCGCTCCAGGCGGACCACCCGCCACGGTTCTCCGAATTCTACCACGCCTCAGGGCCTTTGTCATCCGCTTGTCCCCCGCTATCGCCATCCCGATCGCCTCCGTCCGGTTTGGTCTGCGCGTACTCAGAATCGCCGTCATCCCGACCAAGGCCGAGGTACCTCGTTCCCGTCGGTCCCGGCAGCCAATGGGCGTCAACGCTGCCCTCGCACCTTGTCTGCTCAGCGATGTAGGCTATACTTGTTTGAAGAGCGAGTCGGCTGCAGCTCGAGCGCGGTCATCGGCCTGGTGGCGACCAGCGCCAGGCTCACGAAGCACTAGGCAGACAAGGTAGCACAGATGGCCCACGATGGCATCGCGCGCGTGGTGCGTCCAGCTCACATCATGTTCGACGGAGACACCCTATTCACTGCGGTGACAGGCGCGAAACGCGCCGACGTGAACCTGAGCGGCGCCTACGCCGTAGACGTAGTAGCCAACGAGATCGTCCGTGGCGTGGAAGCCGCCGAGGGGCTTGGGTGCCTGCCGGCCCATAGCGACATCTGGGGC
>JASFVG010000511.1:0-3319 GCA_050049955.1 Anaerolineae bacterium
AGATTGCCCCAACGACTGCACTTGAGCGCATCGGCTCCTCAATCACCAGGTCTTTCTTCTGCGGATACCAGCTGGTGTCCTGAATGGTGTCATAGACGGTGATCTCCGACATTTCCTGCCACCTCCGTTACGTTATGGGTCAGATCGACGCGGGCCTCGGCCCACAACGCCGCAGTAACCGAATCAAGGATCTCCTGGCCCAGCTTCACTGCTCCCTGGTAGCCGTGGTGTGGTTCCTGGTACACCATCTCGTGGACGTACGGGATCCCCATAGACTTGCAGATCTGCTTCTCAATCGTTCCCCCAAGGGCGATTTCTACCTCAAGGTCCTCGAGTGTGGCGATCACCTGGCTGTACTCAGGCTCGATCAAGATCTCCGGCACGAAGTCCCACTCGCTGACCATCTCCTTGATGGTGTCAATGACCCACTCATTGTAGTGGAGCATGTAGATCGCCACCGGACGAACACCGAGATCCTCGTACAGGAACCGGGAGACCGCGAGCGACTTACCGGGACTCAGGAAAACCGCGCCTCTCTTTCCCTCAACAGCCGCGCGCACCGGCTCCAGTGCCTTCTGGGCGCTCCGGCGCTCTTCTGCCACAACCCCTCTGGCCCGCGCCTCCATACCCAGTGCTTTCCCAGTCGCCATAAGCCAGTCGCTCATAGCACCGGTGCCCACTGGGGCCATCTTGGCACTCACCCAGGGCATTCCGAACCTGGCCTCGAGCAATTCGGCTGTTCGCCGTGCGTTGTTCTCACAGCGCACCACATTGAGCTGTGCCTCGGGAACGCGCTTGATGTCGCAGAGCCGACTTCCGGCTGTCATAACGCAGTTGATGCGGACTCCCATCCTGCGCAGCGGCCTGATGATCTCGTTAATGTCCTGTCCCTTGCCCGGCGGGTGAATATGCCCCAGGATGTTGACCGAGTTCTCGATGCGATAGTCGGATGCCTCCATCAGACCGACAAGCGCGTCGTACGCCAAGTGATAGCCATACCCCTGGTTGGGCCCCGCCTTTCCTCCCCGGAAGCCGCCCGAGGGGACGTGTACCACGTCGCAGCTCACAAGCCCATTCGCCACTTCGCTGATGACACCGTCGACGTCCTCGCCCATCAGGTCGGCGGCGCACGTGGTGATGACCCCAATCAGCTCTGGCCGATACCGCTTGTACGTCTCCTGGATTGCCAGTCTTAGCTTGTCGACCGCACCGAAGATCACATCACTCTCGGTAAGACCCGAGCATACCAGACGGATCTTGCTGCCCAAGAACATCTCGGTGAAGACCTTGTAATGGTAGGTGCAGTGAATCGGGCCGTGGATGAGCGGAATAGCGTTCTGTATGCCGGCTATCGCCATAATGGTAGAGTGCAGCACACAGGTCTTGTGCACGAACACCTTGGCTTCTTCTGGGCCAGGCATATGAACTTCCACGGCCATTGCGCAAGGGGGATCGGAGGTGGAGAGTCCAGGCCGAATGGTGTCAGAGTCCATAGCAGAGCCTCCCAAAGCATTCAGCGGCATTCGGTTTTTGGATACGGGATACAATATCCCATTATACCAGAATATGTGTCCTGTGTCAAGGAACCTGATGTGCCTTGTCACTTGAAATTGCAGAGCGAACCATTTGAAGCTGACAGGTGAACCGTTTTCAGTTGAAAAGCGAACTGCTCATGATAGAGTTCCTCCGGTCTATCCTAAGCCTAAGGGGGAACAGAGTGACTCAGTTGCACAAGCGGTTCGCAGACGATCAGGTCGAGATGCTGCTCAAAGGATACTGCCAGGTATTACCGAGAAGGGTCAAGGTCCAGGCCACGCCGGGCATCGGCAAGACTGGGTTGTTAGCTCTGGTCAACGAGCAGCGGCACACCGCTGAAAGCTCCCGCCGCCGATCAAGCGTGCTGGTGTGGACACGCGCCCAGACGCCGTGACCGTGGTGAGCCTTCCGGGCCCTCATCCAGCGCCAGGAAAAACGCATGCGTCCTCCTGGTGCTCTCGGGAGAACTCAGCGCTGATGTACGTTGATGATGGAATCGCGCGTCGAGGGCTTGGACGGTGGGCCGATAGGCCGGACCAGGTTGCCCACGCTCTCGCTCCGTATCAGGTGGCCGTGCCACCCCGAGGCGCTGCACGTGTGACTCCACCCATTTGCCACCCGCGAGGCCAAAATTGGGCGCGCACAAGTAGCGGCCCTTGGTCGCCTCACCGCCTCGTCCCGCTGCTCCTCCCTCAGTAGCCCGACTCCATTCACCGCACACACTCGCTCCACACGCTGTACCTTCCAAGCCATTCACCGCTCACCGCTGCACGCCCCCAAGCTGGCGCTCCCCCAGGCCATAGTCCCCCAGACACCAGCCACCGACGGCTCAGGAAGTCCCGCGTCAGTGGGCGAGACTCGCATTCTGCTCGGAATGCCTGCCAAGCTGGGCTGCATTGACGCCCTTCCATCGCCGATAACCCCTGCTGGTCAGCCTACAGGAGCTGAGCCCGTGACCCTTATGACCCTTGTGACCGTTTGTGGCCCCTACATGGTGCCCGGAAAAACATATACCTTCTCCACGACACGAATAGGGGGCCGAGAAGGCTCACAACCCTCACCAAGCTCACACTCAAGGCTCCAGTCCAGCAGGGTCCGGGCACCGGAGCATCTCGACGACAGAGTCGCACATGGAGCGCTTGGACGGTGTGATCGAGGGCCGACCGCGCCGCTCCTTTCGGACTCTCCTTCAGCAGCCCGTCCCATCTCCAGCACGCCGCAGACCATTCCTGTCCGCTGGACTGGCGAAGAGCTTAGCTGCGGCAGCTATGTGCGGCGTCGCAGATCGCGGCGAACGAATCAGCTGCGACAGCCCGAGTTGCCTCCTTGGAATAGCTGCGGCAGCTCATCCTGGGCGTGGCCGGACCTTCGCGGATTAGCTGCGGCAGCTAAACTGCGGCTGCGGACGCGGTCAAGGTCCTTTGCGCCCGTCACAACCACTTCGTCCCAGCCCTTCCGCGACTCCTGTACCGCCACCCCGTCTGTCCCGCCACCCGTTCGCAGCCCTTGTGCGACCCGCCAACCCCGACGGACCGTTCCCACTCAGTCCCATTCCAAGCTCTTCGCCCCAAACACAGACTACCTCCGCCAGAACCGACCCCACCCGCCGTAGCCGGCTTCGCCCCACGCGTTCCCGGTCGTAGCCCCTTCTCCTACGTGATCCCCCTCGTCAGCGTGACATCCACCAAGCACGTCTGGACGCCCTCTCGGCTGCAACACGCCCAGCCCGAAGGCGTCGAGGGGACAACGAAGCTCAGAGCCACCGACGATCTCGCGGCTCGGA
>JASFVG010000512.1:0-3307 GCA_050049955.1 Anaerolineae bacterium
TTCCGCCCCAGGGAAGGTGCGGTCGATGACCTCCTGGCGGTACTGGTTCAGGGCTTCGATGATGGCGGGGAAGATGTCGGCATACTTCTTGACGAACTTGGGCACAAACCGGTCGAACAACCCAATCAGATCGTGGATGACCAGTACCTGACCGTTGCAGTGCGGGCCAGCCCCGATGCCGATGGTGGGAACACTCACGCGGTCGGTGACGATCTCCGCCACCGGCGACGGTATAGCCTCCAGGATCAGGCTGAAGGCGCCGGCCTCCTCCAGCGCCAGAGCATCATCGATCAGGGCCCTAGCCGTAGCGACATCCTTGCCCTGCACGCGGTAGCCGCCGAGCTTGGAGATGGTCTGGGGCGTCAGGCCGATGTGGCCCATCACCGGTATCCCCGCGTCCACAATGGCCTTGACGGTGGGCGCCATGTCGCGTCCCCCTTCCAGCTTGACCACATCCATGCTGCCCTCCTTCAGGAACCGACCGGCGTTCCGGATGGCTTCCCTCACGTCAACCTGGTAGGACATGAACGGCATGTCGCCCACAAGCAGGGGCTTCTGCGCCCCTCGCGCAACTGCCCTGCAATGGTGAAGCATTTCGTCCATGGTGACGGATACCGTGTTCTCGTAGCCCAGGACGACCATGGCCAGCGAGTCCCCCACCAGGATGATGTCAATCCCGGCCTGATCGACCAGCACCCCTGTTGGGTAATCGTAAGCCGTGAGCATGGTGATGGCCTCACCGGCCGCCTTCTTCCTCTGTAGATCGACGATCGTGACCTTCTTGTCCCCCACAGCTTCTCTCCTCTACTAGCGCAGCACCATTGGAAATCAGAGTCTCGACGCTCAGGTAAGTATACCCCCACTCATCTTTCAGAGAAAGGCCGCGCCACTCCCTTGTTGGCTCGCCGAGTGAACCGGGGACGCCCTTGCCAGGTAGCGGTCAGGAGTAGTGTCGATGCTACGCTGACGCCAGTTCACGCAGTAGGGCTCCGTGGGCGGACTGTCATCGCTTCCGCCATAGCTCACAGCCCAGGTCACGGGTAGAATGCACCTCGCCGTGGCAGCGGCTGGCCGGCTGCAGCGGGCAAGCGCAGGCGCCAGGAACCCCCTGGGTAAGGGGAAGCACCTGGCACCTTGGGCCCAAGGAACGAGACGGCAGGACTGTGCGAGCTCTCTCCCACGCTGCGAGGACGGGTCCCCGTATTCATGGGCATCGATAGCAATAGCCCGCCCGGGCCCTCCAGTAGACTATGAATCCACTGGTCTGGAGCTGGCCCGGCGCCGTTGCCACTATTGAGCCACCCGATTCGACTCAGCCGGGCAGCGGACTGTCTGGCGGTTCGGTCAGCGCGGAGGCGACAGCAAAGCTGTCTGGGGACTGAGGCGACAGACCTGGCAACCCGCTGACGTACTCGTGACGGCGGCGATTGCTCACCCCGGTAGCCCGCGCATCCACCAGCGCCGTCGGCGTTCGGCGCTACTGCACAAACCCCAGAGTGATGCCGGCCCGCTCGGCGATGGCCGTGACAGTGCGTCTCATCGCCTCTGGGGGCAGCACGAGATCGTCCAGCCCAACCCCCATTCTCTCCAGCGCCTCAGGGCCTCTCCACGCGACCTGCGCGCCGTCTGGAAGCTGTCCGAGGGCTGCCTTCATTTCTTGGATGCCACGAGCGAGGACTTCCGTGCCTGGGTCCGCTCCATTGCTCGTCACCTCGTCGAGGGTCTTGATGTGGCTGGTGCCGACCAAGAGCTTGAACACCCAGGTCTGCCCGTCCCTCCAGCTGTAGAGCCCAAACCCCTTCATCGTCGGGACCAGCGACGCTGGCGGCGCGTCGACATACTCCTCACTGCATTCCGCCAGCGCCACGATGAGGGCGCAGACAACCAGCGCCGCGCAGCCGGTAGTGCTTCCGAACTGCACGCGCTTCAGTCTCTGGACTGAATCCCAGTCCTATCTCCACAGGATCTCAGCCCAGCCCCGTCCCGTCAGCATCCACGCCCTTACTGGGTCGCGCAAGCCTCCTCCCACGCCCGGTAGAGCGCCCCCATCTCCGGCAGGCTGGTCCACTCGAGGTACCCCTCCGCTACGAGCGGGTCGATGAGCTCTGTCAGCATCTGGTCCCAGTATGCCAGATCCTGCAGGAATAGGTCGGAGTAGACTGGCTTCCCGCTGGCCTCGTCGAAGGCGATGTAGGTCGGCACGTCCTCCGATTTCCGCGGGTAGAAGCTGCCCACGTGGGTCACGATGTAGCATGTGTTCACGCGGTCCGCATCCGCGTGGCGGATGAACTGGCTGATCAGAGGCGCCATCCTCGTCTGAATCCGGTCCAGGTATCGCGCCACGTTCTGCCCCCAGCCGGGGACGTAGACGATGTCGGTGCTGGGATCGTGGGTCAGGAACCTCTCGATCTGCCTGTCGGCATTGCACTCCGTCGGGCGCCAGGGGTTGTTGATCAGCACGCCGTAGGTGCCCTGGGTGTAGTGGCTCTTGTACGCTGACCACGTCAACATAGGGATCTCGGAGAAGGAACCCGCCTCTCCGAACTCCCAGTTCCCGTTGTGGTCCGTGACCTCCGTTCCTGACTCGTCGGTGAGCAGCTTCTTGAGGTTGCCCACGTACTCTGCCACCCACGGGTTCTCCTTGTCGTTCGGTTCGTGGTCCCATCCCGCTGTATCTGAATTTGCCTTGCAGTCTGAGCTCGAGCGCAGCCGGCCCTCGTCATCCCGGCAGTGAGGGCCATGGGTGTGCGTCGAGTAGACGACGTTGAAGTCCCGCACCAATTCTGCGAGCAGACCCGGGTGCCATCGCGCCGACGCCATCGCCCAATCCTCCTCGGGCTGAATGGTGAGGAAGCCGCCGTGCTCGTGCAGCACCCGGGCCAGCTCGCTCATCCTGGCCGTCTCCTCTGAGAAGTATGCCGCAGAGGTGTTCAGGCTGTGCGGGTCCTCGATGTGGATCAGCACTGCGAAGTGAACCGGCGCCACAGGCTCGGTTGGCACGGGAATCCCGCCCACCATGCGGCTCTCGCCTCCCGGGTACTGCGCCATCCTCCAGATGTGCTGAGAGATCTGGACGTCGTCGACGTGCAGGCTGGCGTCAGGACCTACCTCGAGGGTCAGCAGGACAGCCTCGTACTCCCGCTGATACGTCTCGAATACAACCTCCGTCCACGCCGGCCCGATGGTGAAGCTACTGTCCGGTGTGAAGAACGGCTCCGGCTGGTACTGGGTCCCGCGCCCCATGCCGAAAACCGTTGGTTGAAGGGTGATCTCCCCCGCCGGGCTTCGGGCCCAGAACGAGAACCGG
>JASFVG010000513.1:0-3303 GCA_050049955.1 Anaerolineae bacterium
AGGCGCGCCGGGAGCGCCCCGACTTGGTGGTGCTCGACCTCAACCTGCCGGGCATGGATGGTCTGGATGTCTGCAGGACGCTGCGCCGCGAGTCGGAAGTGCCGATCATCATGCTCACCGCCCGGGTAACGGAGTCCGACCGGCTGATCGGGCTAGAGCTGGGCGCGGACGACTATATCACCAAGCCGTTCTCACCTCGCGAATTGGTCGCCCGCGTCCGGGCCGTTCTACGCCGGGTCCGCGGCGGCGTGCATCAACCTGGCCTGATCCGCGCCGGTGACCTGGAGATCGACGTGCACGGCTACCGCGTCGTGCGCGGCGGGGAGCCACTCCAGCTAACCCGGACCGAGTTCGACTTGCTGGCCATTCTGGCCCAACACCCCGGGCAAGCCTTCACCCGCGAACAACTGCTCGACCGACTGCACGGAATCGCATACGAAGGCTACGACCGCAGCATCGACGCGCACGTGAAGAATCTGCGCCAGAAGATCGAAACCGACCCGTCCGAACCCCGCTACGTGCTCACGGTGTACGGTGTCGGGTACCGTTTCACGGACGAAACGTGAAGCCAGAAACGCCCTGGAAGCACTGGGAGCACCGCCCTGCCTTTCGCCGCCACTGGCATGCCCATCGCAGGAGGTATCGTCCGCACCATCCTGGTCGGGGTCCCCTTTTCGTCCGTTTCGTCCTCATGTTCGGCTTGATGGTCCTTCTGGTGGTGGGCGGAATGGGCATGCTGGCGAATCTCCTGGCGAGGCTGTTCGGCGGCGGCACCGAGACAAGGGTCTTGACGTGGGTGGGAGGCTGTGGCCTCTCGTTGGCTCTCCCCCTGCTGGCTGGGCTTCTGGCGTTCAGGGTCTTCCGGGGGGTGGCCACGCCGCTCGCGGACGTCATGGCGGCAGCCGACGAGGTGGCAGCAGGGGACATGAGCGCGCGCGTGTCGATGCCGGAGCACGGGCCTGACGCCTTCAGGAATCTGGCAGAATCCTTCAACCGTATGGCGGAGCAACTCCAGCGAGCCGATCAGCAGCGCCGCAACCTCACGGCTGACGTGGCCCACGAACTGCGCAACCCGCTCCACATCATCCAAGGCAACCTGGAAGGCATTCTGGACGGGGTCTACGAGCCTACACACGGCCACGTCACGGCCACCCTGGAGGAGACGCGCCTTCTCGCCCGGTTGGTCGACGATCTGGGAACCCTGTCTCTGGCGGAAGCAGGTCAGCTTACACTCAGAAGCGACAGGGTCGATATCGCAGAGCTCCTGGCCGATGTGCGGACCAGCTTCAGCGGTCAGACCGAGGCAGCGGGGCTAAATCTGCAGGTGAGCGTTGAGGGAGACCCGCCTGCCATCATCGGGGATGAGGGACGACTGGAGCAGGTGCTGACCAATCTGGTGGCAAACGCAGTGCGCCACACACCGAGCGGCGGCAGCATCGCGCTCCACGCACGAGGCACACCGTTTGGCGTTCGGATTGATGTGAAGGACACCGGAGAGGGGATTCCGGCCGAGGACCTGCCCTACATCTTCGATCGCTTCTGGCGCGGCGACAAGTCACGCGCTCCTGCCCGCGGAGCGGGAAGCGGGCTAGGCCTGGCCATTGCCCGACAGCTCGTGGAGGCTCACGGCGGCCGCATGGGCGTGGCAAGCGAGCCGGGCGAGGGTACCGCGTTCACCATCGAGCTGCCACGAGAACCCGTTTGAACCCCACCATATCTCCAATGGATGGCCGCGATTCCTCTTGACAGGCCATTCCGATGCAACGACACACGGTTGTGCCGCATGATGCCCTTTGGTCGCGGTGCCGACGAGTGCCTTCTCGACGGTCAAGTGGACGGCTATCGCGGCCGAGGCCGTTCTGGTCGCTATTGGCCTGGTGGCCCTATGGATCCAGGAGACGCGGCAGCCATAGGGAGCGGATACCAGAGACACTGGTGGTAGACCTGGGCTTACGACGCGAGGAGGTCACGAAGGCCGACAAGCATAAGAAGTAGAAGGCCGATCAGACATGTGACGACGCCCCAGCCCGGCCAGACCGGCGCGCCATAGAGGTCGACAACGAGAGGGCGCAAGGCCCCGATCTGCCACAGGGCGGAGCAAGCCCCTGTCAGCGCCAGGAGCAGAAACAGAACACCGCGAACCCGCTCCGAAATCTGACGGGCCAGTGGCGCAAGGAGGGACAGCAGTATCGCAACGCCCACCAGGACCAGCTGCAGCCGGTATGCCGCGGCAAGGAATGACTGATACGGGGGGAACTCGAACAGGCTCAGCAGCACAGCAAACGCGATCGCGCCTCGCCTCGGCAGGGGGCGCGCCGTCGACCGCTGGGCGGTGAGGGCGAGCGAGACACAGGCTGTCAGCAGGGGCACGACGAACAGGGCCCGTCTCACCGGCACAACGCCCCCCTGCACCTGAGGAAAGAACTTCGCAAACTCTGAAAGCTCATATCCGGTTACGGTCAGGGCCGCGGTCTTGTGAGCCACCCACGGGCCGAAGTAGCCGACGATGATTAGCGCACAGGCGACCATGTGGAGTCCGCACAGGGCCGACCTCCCCCTTGCCCCCAGAGCGCGTCCTGATCTCATCCTCTTGCTCCCTTCACGCCGTCGCTCCCCTCTTCCGCCAAGGATTCCATCACACCCAGGAGCTGAGACGCGGATCGCTCCCATTCGAAGCGGGCGGCCTGGAGGACCCCTCGCTCGATCATCCTTGTGCGAAGACCCTCATCCTCAAGCACCTGGGTGAGCGCCGCTGCCAGCGCATCGGTATCCAGCGGGTCCACCAGCAGGGCGGCGCCCCCTGCTACCTCCGGAAGGGAACTGGAATTCGAACAGACCACGGGTATGCCACTGGCCATCGCCTCTAGTACGGGCAGTCCGAAGCCCTCATACAGGGAAGGGAAGGCGAAAAGGGCTGCATGGCGATAGAGCGCCGGAAGATCCTGGTCCTCGACAAACCCTACAAGACGCACCGAATTGTGCTTCTCCACCTCGGCCACCAGATCCTGGTAGAGCCATCCGCGACCGCCGGCGATCAGCAGCTGCACGCCCATCCGCTTGGACACCCCGGAACAGCAGAATGCCTCGATCAGCCTCCCGTAGTTCTTCCGTGGCTGAAGGGTACCCACACTGAGGATGTAGGGGCAATCGCCGATGGCATAGCGCTCGCGGAGAACTTGGCTCTCACCTGGTTCGGGATAGGGCTGGAATCGATCCTCGACGCCCGGGTAGACCACTGTCACGCGGTCCGCTGGGACAGAGAAAAGCCTGGTCAGGTCGGACCGGGTGTGGGCGGAGTCAGCC
>JASFVG010000514.1:0-3300 GCA_050049955.1 Anaerolineae bacterium
GCCCTGTCGCTGGCGAGGCCGAGTGCATCCACTGTTTCCAGTGCTGGCTTTTCTGCCCTGATTCCAGCATTCTGGTGGATGCCGAGAACGAGAAGATGGCCGGATTCCGGCTGGAGCACTGCAAGGGGTGCGGTATCTGCGCGCAAGTCTGTCCAGTCAACGCTAAGGTGATCCGAAAGGCCACGGAGGAGCTGGCGAAGGACGACGTCCGTCTGCGCATCCGGATGGTCGAAGAAGGAAAGGCACAGGAGTGAGACGATGAGTACATTCGAAGCGCTTGCCGGAAACGAGGCGGTCGCCACGGCCATGCGTCAAATCAATCCCGACGTGGTGGCTGCCTATCCCATCACTCCCCAGACCTCGACTGTGCAGAAGTTTGCTGACTTCGTGGCCGACGGATTGGTGGACACGGAGTATGTGACCGTGGAGAGCGAGCACAGCGCAATGAGTGCCTGTGTCGGAGCGTCCGCGGCTGGGGCGCGGGTGATGACCGCCACTGCCGCCAATGGCCTGGCGCTGATGTGGGAGATACTCTACATCGCTGCTTCGACCCGATGTCCCATCGTGATGAGTCTGGTCAACCGGGCGCTCTCTGGTCCGATCAACATCCATTGCGATCACTCCGACGTGATGGGCATGCGAGATAGCGGCTGGATCGTCTTCTTCTCGGAGAATGGTCAGGAGGCCTACGACAACCTGATCCAGGCCGTCCGTGTTGGCGAACACCCCGACGTGCTGCTGCCTGTGGCCGTGTGCCAGGACGGCTTCATCACCAGCCACGGTATGGAGCGGGTGGAGGTATTCGATGACTCGGACGTGAGGGCCTTTGTGGGCGATTACAGTCCGAAATGGTCGCTGCTCGACATCGAGAATCCCAAGACGTATGGCCCCCTCGATTTCTACGACTACTACTACGAGCACAAGCGGCAGCAGGTCCAGGCGATGGAGAACGCTATGCCGGTCATCCTGGACGTGACAAAGGAGTTCAACGAGCAGTTCGGGCGCGACTACGGTCTCTTCGAACCCTATCGGCTGGATGACGCCAGGATCGCGGTCGTCGTCGCCAACTCTACGGCCGGCACGGCCAAAGCAGTCGTGGACCAGCTCCGGAACGAGGGCATCAAGGCTGGCCTGCTCAAGGTCCGTGTCTTCCGACCCTTCCCAAGCGAGGAACTGGCCCAGGCGCTGAGTCATCTCGATGCGGTGGCCGTCATGGATCGGTCCATCTCCTTTGGTGCCATGGCCAACGCTGGCCCTCTCTACCTCGAGCTGCTGGCAGCCCTGGCCGCCCACGATGTGTCAGTACCTATGACGGACTACGTCTACGGGCTTGGAGGGCGGGACATCCTGCCCCAGGAGATCCGGCGAGTCTACCTCGACGCCCTGGATGTGGCAGAGACAGGCCAGATTGAGCGCAGGGTCACCTACCTGAGCGTGCGAGAGTGAGGAATCGACAATGGCGACAAGATTGACACCCAAAGAGCTCGCGAAGAAACCGGAGCGCCTCGCCCCAGGGCATCGACTGTGTGCTGGCTGTGGCGCTTCGATCATTGTCCGACAGATGATGGCCGCCATCGACGACCCGGTCGTGCTCACCAACGCCACCGGCTGCCTGGAGGTGGCCACCACCATCTATCCCTACACAGCCTGGCGCGTACCGTGGATGCACAACGCCTTCGAGAACTCCGCCTCCACGATGGCCGGCATCGAGGCGGCCTACCGGTCCATGGTCCGACAGGGCAAGATCGAGGAGCAGAATACCAAGTTCATCGCCTTCGGTGGCGACGGCGGCACCTACGATATCGGCCTGCAGGCCCTGTCCGGGGCCGTCGAGCGGGGCCACCAGTTCCTGTACGTCTGCTACGACAACGGCGCCTACATGAACACGGGCATCCAGCGCTCCAGCGCCACGCCCTTCGGAGCGCACACCACCACCTCGCCGGCCGGATCGGTGGTTCCCGGAAAGCGGCAGTTCCGCAAGGACCTTACGCGGATCATGGCGGCCCACGACATTCCCTACGTGGCACAGGCTGCCCCCAGCAAGTGGCGCGACCTTATGGAGAAGACACGCAAGGCCGTTGACTGCGGCGGTCCGGCCTTCATGAACGTCCTCTCGTCGTGCAACCGGGGTTGGCGGCACGCCACTGAAACGACCATTGAGTTGACTCAGCTTGCCGTGGACACCTGCTACTGGCCGCTATACGAGGTGGAGAACGGCGAGTGGAAGTTGAGCTACAGGCCGCGCCAGAAGCCCCCTGTAGAGGAGTGGCTCAAGCGGCAGGGGCGGTTCCGCCATCTGTTCAAACCGCAGAACCGCCATATGATCGGGCAGTTGCAGGATGAGGTCGACCGTCGCTGGGAGGAGCTACTCTCGCTCTGCGGCGAAACCGCCTGATCAACCCCTGATCGTCAGAACGCCCCGCGGTCCAGTGAGGCCACGGGGCGTTTCTGCCACCTGCCTCCGTTGTGGAAGACTCGAGAAGGCGGTTGGAGAGACTGCCCTAGCCCTTGTTATCTGCCTGAGGAGACGATTCTAGCAACGGCTTCAGCCTTTCCCTTGCCAGACCATAGCATTGATCCATGATTGAGAGGGCCACCACCGGCTCCGTTCCGTCCAGCAGCGGCCATTCACTACCCTTGCGCACTATCGTCGCCGCCTGGTGGCCGCTGGCCCTCAGCTGGATTCTGATGGCCGCCGAGGGCCCCGCCCTCAGCGCTGTCGTGGCGCGACTCCCCGATCCCGAGATCCATCTAGCCGCCTTCGGTGTCGTGTTTGCGCTGTCGCTGATCATCGAGTCGCCAATCATCATGCTTCTCTCGGCATCTACGGCTCTGAGCAGGGACTGGGACTCGTATCGGAAGCTGCACCGGTTTATGATGGTGCTTGGTGTCACCCTGACCGCCCTGCATGCGCTGCTGGCCTTCACCCCCCTATTCGATGTCGTCATCGTGGGCCTCGTGCGCCCTCCTGCGGAAATCGTCGAGCCGGCTCGCCTCGGTCTGAGGATCATCCTCCCCTGGACCTGGGCCATCGGGTACCGCCGCTTCCAGCAGGGTGTGCTGATCCGGTTTGGGCACCCTCGGGCCGTTACCCTCGGCACCGCGATCAGGCTGGGCACTGATGCCATCGTGCTGACCGCTGGCTACCTGCTAGGCTCGGCCGAGCACGAGGCCCTGGGGATTTCGGGTATCGTCGTCGCCGCTTGCACGCTGGCAGCCGGCACGTCTGCTGAGGCCATTTTCGCCGGGCTGGCCGTCCGCCCCGTCGTGCGCTGGCAGGTCAAGTCGGCAGCGCCTGTG
>JASFVG010000515.1:0-3284 GCA_050049955.1 Anaerolineae bacterium
GCCCGGTCGCTCATTCAACCTCCGCGTCGGATTGCGGTTCAGGCGGTTCGGCGAGTGCGTCCTGGAGATCCTGCCGCGCCCCCGCCAGTTCAGGAGCTGACTCCTTCACCTCCTCCTCTACCGCCCTAATCTCAGATTGGAGGGCGGTGGTGAACTCGGTCGACAGGCTACGCAGCTGTCGTGACACGCGACCCAGAGAGCGGGCAATCTCGACCATGCGCTGGGGACCGGCCACCAGAATGGCGATGATCAGTACAACCACGAGTTCCCAGGGCCCGACGTTCAGAAAGTCCACTACGATTCCCTCTCTACCCTGCAAGCGGCCGCAGAGATCGCTTCGATACGTGTCACCAAGCTGCCGAGGACACCGTTCACAAAGCGGGGAGCGCTATCAGACCCAAACCACTTGGCCAGTTCGACAGCCTCATTGATGGCGACCTTCACCGGCGTCCCGCCGTGGATGGCGAACTCGTAGATCGCCATGCGGAGGATGTTCCGGTCGATGTAGGCCATCTGTTCGATCGGCCACTCCGGCGCGTGCTCCTGGATGAAGCCATCAAGCACCTCACGATTAGCGAGCACGCCGTCGACGAGGCTACGGGTGAATTCCGCATACGAAGGGGTCAGAGTGTTCTCGGAGAGGTGTCGATACAGCACGACAGAGGCCGGATGGGACGCACAATCGATCTCGTACAGCGCCTGCAGAGCGACAACCCGTGCCCGACGCCGGCCCTTCATCCGCGTATCCTCCCGCCTTACCAATCACGGAGCGTCACGGCGAACCGACGTCCTCAAAGTGCACATCGACGGCGTGGACTTCGACGCCCACCATCTCCTCAAGCGCCCGCGTGATCTCCGCCCGCACCTTGCGCCCGACGTTGAGCATGTTGACACCGGGGTCCGCCACCAGATAGACCTTGACCAAAACCCCGTCCTCGACCGTCTTGATCTTGACTCCATCGTTGGGTAGGATGCGTCCCACCCCCGGCGGCGGGACGAGGCGGGCCACACCAGGCACCGCCAACGCGGTTAGGCGGGCAGTGGTGATGAGCACCTCTGGCGCAATCGTGATCTTGCCCAGCTCTGTCTCAGTCTCCATCTCCTGGCCCTCCTGCCATCAATCATAGCGTCTTCCAGCGCTCAGATCTGACTCACCTGGAAGCACGTGCTCCGAGCCCCCTGTCCCGGTAGCAACTACCCGACCCTAGAAGTGCGGTGGGCCGTTTCCGCAGGGGACCCCAGCCCAATCGATCGCAGCCTTCGAGGAGAGTTCAGACCTGTCCTCCAGCCCGACCTACGACTGCATCACAAGCCCGCCGTCCACGGTCAGCACCTCCCCAGTGATGAAGGCGGCCCGGTCAGACACCAGGAACGCGACCGCGTGGGCGATCTCTTCCGGTCGTCCCATCCGTCGGAGCGGCGTGACCTCGATGGCTTGCTCCGCCAGCTCCTCAGGTAGATCTGCCGTCAGATCGGTGACGACGAACCCGGGAGCGATGGCGTTCACCGTCACGTTGCGCGGACCAAGCTCCTTGGCCAGGCTCTTGGTGAAGCCGATAAGTCCGGCCTTCGAGGCCGAGTAGTTCGTCTGCCCACCCTGGCCGCAGATGCCGGAGACGGAGCTGACGTTCACGATCCGGCCCCCGCGCTGGCGCACCATCTGGCGGGCTACCGCTTTGCAGCAGTTGAAGGCGCTCTTGAGGTTCGTGCGCAGCACCACGTCCCAGTCATCTTCCTTCATCAGCATAAGCAGCTGATCCCGGGTCGTGCCGGCATTGTTGACGAGGATGTCCACCCGGCCCATCGTCTCCGTGGCGGTCTTGATCAACCGGGCAGCCTGCTCGAAGTCACCGACGTCTGCCTGCACGGCCACGGCTTGACCACCCTCAGCTTCGATCGCCTCGACGACTTCGGTGGCGGCGCCGGCGTTCGATCTGTAGTTGACCACGACGCTTGCACCGAGTCCCGCCAGCTCAAGCGCAATGGCCCGACCGATCCCGCGGGAAGCACCTGTTACGACGGCAACCTTGTCCCTGAGGTCCACACCTATCCTCCTTCTTCCAGTGCCGCAGCCGTCGTGATCCTCTCTGCCGCGGGGACAATCCTGCGCACGAGTCCGGTCAATACCTTGCCCGGTCCTACCTCGACGAAGCGGTCGATGCCGTGAGCCGCCATCCAGGCCACCGATTCTGTCCAGCGTACCGGAGCGGTTAGCTGTGACGCCAGCGCATCCCGGAGGGTGGGGGGCTCTGTCAAGGGGCTGGCGGTCGCGTTGGTAACCACCGGAACCCGGGGCTTTTCCACGGACGTCGCATCCAGATGCCCTCTGAAGGTTTCGGCAGCCGGAGTCATCAACGGGGTGTGGGCCGCTATGCTGACCTGGAGCCGCTTGACCCGCCGGGCTCCCAGCTCCTCCACGATGCTCGTGGCCTGCTCTAGCGCCTCGAGCTTCCCAGAGATGACGATCTGTCCCGGACAATTGTCGTTTGCCACGCCGACGTAGGCCCCAGTCCGCATCCTAGCGATGGCGCAGGCTTCCTCCACTGCCTGGCGGTCCAACCCCAGCACCGCCAGCATTCCGCCGGGTTGTTCCTGGCCCGCGTGCTTCATCAGCCGACCGCGCTCGCGCACCAGGCTGAGGCCATCCTGGAACGAGAGCGCCCCGGCCGCGACTAGCGCGCTGAACTCGCCCATGCTGTGGCCGGCTACAAAGACTGGGTCCTGAGGCTGGTGCTTCTGCAGCACCCGGTAGGCGGCAACGCTGGCAGTCAAGATGGCGGGTTGGGTGTTCAGTGTGTCGTTCAGTGCCGCCGCCGGGCCATCGAAACAGAGCTCGGAAAGAAGAAAGCCCAGGATTTCGTCAGCCTGGGCAAATGTGTCGCGGGCTACTGGGTAGCTCTCGAACAAAGAGAGTCCCATACCCACGAATTGAGAGCCCTGTCCTGGGAACAGATAGGCACAACTAGGTGGCACCGGCTCCCCCGATAAGCTGTTAATTGGACGAGAGGCTATTCTTCTTCGATCTCGATAACCTGTTCGCCGCGGTACGTGCCGCAGTTCATACACACGTGGTGGGGCTTCTTCGGCGAGCCGCACCACTCGCACGTCACGAGGTGATGCGGTTTGATCTTCCACTGACTGCTGCGCTTACGGCCACGCGCCTTGGAGACTCTAACCTTCGGAACAGCACCCATCTTCTATAAGGACTCCTTGTTGATTACCAACTGAGACTTGCGCGTCGCGTATTATAGAGGCGAGCTACGCACATGTCAAGGTGTGGTCAG
>JASFVG010000516.1:0-3283 GCA_050049955.1 Anaerolineae bacterium
CCGGGGGTCCGAAACTTTGGGGCCCACATCGGGCGCGCCGTGGCGGCCGATGAGGTGGTGGGCATGTACTTTGCCGAGAACTGGATCAGCGTCGACCCGAGCGTCGACTATGCCGAGACGGTTTACGCCATCCAGAAGACGGTTGATGGCTACCCGGGGCTCGTCCGTGATGTACAGACCTATCTGAAGGAGCGGATCAGAGAGGTACTGACGGGTTCAAGCCATCCCGTCGTCGTGCGCATCTATGGGCCAGAGCTAGAGGTCCTGAGAGTCAAGGCGGAAGAGGTCAGACGGCACCTTGCTGAGATTGACGGCATTGTCGATCTGAACGTCGAACTTCAGGTTGACATCCCGCAGATTCAGGTCAAGGTCGACCTGGCCAAAGCCGACCAGTATGGCATCAAACCGGGCGATGTGCGGCGGGCGGCGGCAACCCTGATAGCTGGCACAGAGGTGAGCGACATTCACAAGGACAACTGGGTGTACGAGGTGCAGATGTGGAGCACGCCCGGCACGCGCCACAGTCTCACCGCCATTCGCGAGCTGTTAATCGACACCCCCCGCGGCGGCAAAGTACCGCTTGGTGATCTGGCAGACGTTCGAGTCGTTTCCACGCCCAACGCCATAGAGCGGGAGAACCTGTACCGCCGACTTGAGGTTGAGGCCAACGTGCGGGGACGGGATATGGGCTCCGTCGTTCGCGACGCCCAGGGCGCCCTTGAGGGAATCGAGTGGCCGCTCGAGTACCGAGCAGAGTTGCTCGGGGAGTACGCCGAGCGGCAGGCGGCCCAGCAGCGCCTGCTCATCTCTGGGATCGTCGCCGTGGTCGCCATCTTCTTCCTGCTCTATACGTCCTTCGAGAGCTGGCGCTTGACAATCCTGGCCTCTCTGACCCTGCCACAGGCCCTGGTGGGGGGCGTCTTGGCCGTCGCCTTCCTGGGTGGCGCCACCTTGTCCCTTGGTTCGCTCGTGGGGTTGCTCACAATCCTCGACAACGCGGTGCGCAACTGCATTATGCTTTTCTGCCACTATCAGCATCTCGAACGAGAGGAGGAAGAGACCTTCGGGCCGCAGCTGGTGCTGCGTGGGTCCGTTGAGCGGGTGACGCCGATGCTGATGCTTGGACTCACCGCAGGGCTGGCGCTCGTGCCTTTGCTGGTTGCTGGGAGCACGCCAGGAAACGAGATTGAGTATCCAATGGCAATCGTGATCCTAGGCGGACTGTTCACCTCCGAGGTGCTCAATCTGTTTGTGGTGCCCATACTGTATCTTCAGTTTGGCAAGTCCAGACGGGAGCGTCGGGCCCTGGAGTTGGGCGCAAGCGCCTAGAAAGCGTCCCATAGCCACAGGTTGATCTGGTCCCTTCGACGGAACGGCAAAGATCGGGAGAATAGCGATGGCAGCACCAGGGAGCCACACGGATGTCCAGCTCTACGCGGATCTGGGGAAGGGTCCGGTGGAAGCCTGGCAGGCGGCGCGGGTCGTGTGCCACACGAACTTGGAGGCACTGGTGACGCCGAACAGTCTGGCGGTCGTGGCGTGTCGCGATGAGGTGGGGACGGCGGCAGTCGGGCTCAGGGCGGGGGTACCCTCGATAGTGATCCCTTTCTTCGGCGACCGGTTCTGCCTGGGGCAACGGGTCGTCACGCCAGGGGCGGGGAATTCGGTTGCGGTGGTGGAGGCGGCGGGGGAGCGCAAACGATGGGCGGCGGCGTGCTAAGGATACTGGAGCCTGGGGATGAGGCGCTGCTGGAGGCGTTTCTGCTGCCGCGCGTCGAGAGCTCTATGTTCCTGCTGGGGAATATGCGGGACTCGGGGCTGCGCGACCGGGGCGAGCCGTATGAGGGGTCCTACGCTGCGATGGTCGAGGATGGGCGGATTACGGGCGTCGTGGCGCACTTCTGGAACGCGGTGTTGGTGTTTCAGGCGCCAGGGAATGAGAACTTGCTCTGGAAAGCGGCGGCGGAGGCGTCAGGAAGACGGGTGGCAGGTCTGATCGGACCCAATGATCAGGTAGAGGTGGCGAGACGGGCACTGCCCGTACCGGCGGAGGGGGTCCAGCTGGATACAAGGGAGAAGCTGTACAGCCTGGCGCTGGAGGAGATGGTGGTACCAGAGGCGCTGAGCTCGGGGGAGGTGGACGGGCGACGGATCGGGCCTGCTGACGTCGAGCTCGTGACGGCGTGGCAGGTGGCCTACGATGTGGAGGCGCTAGGTGCCAAGGAGGCGCCCGAGGCGTGGTCGGAGAATCGGGAAAGGGTGAAGCGGTCGCTGAAGGAGGGACGCACTTGGGTGCTGGAGAGGCAGGGAGAGGCGGTGTCGTGTAGCTCCTTCAACACGGCCGTGGCGGAGGCGGTTCAGATCGGAGGGGTGTGGACGCCACCGGAGCTGCGGCGGCGGGGGTACGGCCGCTGTGTGGTGGCGGCCAGCCTGCTGCAAGCGCGGGCCGAGGGGGTGGAGACCGCGATTCTGTTCACCGGCGAGGAGAACGTGGCCGCACAGAGGGCGTACACGGCGCTGGGGTTCCGACACATCGGCGACTACCGGCTTGTGCTGCTGGATCCGCCGATCGATCCGTGATCGGGCGAGATCTCACGACTTCGCTGGAGATGACGGATCGTGGGGGAGGCGGGCGTGCGGATGCTGGATAGACAGTTGGCGATCGGGCTGGCCGGGGCGCTGTTGGTCGCGTTGGCCTGCAGCTGTGCGCCGGAATCACCTGGCGATGAGGGGGTCTTGTCGTCGCCGGCACCGCAATCGACGGTGACGGCCGCGGAGTCGTGGCTGGCGCTGCTGGAGAAGAGGCCCCATCCGTATGCAACGCCGCTCCCGGATGGCGGCGCGACGGTGCTGGATGGGATCTACGTGAAGCTGGAGCCGAAGGAGGGCACGCCGGTCCCCTGTCGCCGGTGCCCGGATTACCTGCCTGAGGGCGGGATCTGGCGGCTGAGCCTGAATGGAGGGGTATTCCACATCTTTCACCAGGCGACTCGGTGGCAGAGCCTGGGGTCGTTCTCGGTGGATGGGGAGCGTCTGTATCTGTTCAACGATCCGACCTGTTTTCGACTGACGGGGGTGTATGGGTGGGAAAAGGTAGAGGGTGGCCTGGATCTGACGGTGGTCGAGGATGGGTGTCAGGTCGACCGGCGGGCGAGGAGTTTTTCGGGTATGGTGTGGGAGTCGTGCCAGCCGCCGTCGACGGAAGCGGCGACGACGGGACACTGGCGTGTGCCGCTCGGCTGTGAGGTCGGGAAGAACTGAAGTCCCTGCTACAATGGGTGGG
>JASFVG010000517.1:0-3249 GCA_050049955.1 Anaerolineae bacterium
CCGCCTGCTGGGCGAGGAAACACGCTATCTCGGGGAAGCCCTCACGACCGGCCAGAGCCGCAGCTTCCACGTCGTGCTGCGCCTGTGCCAGCCACCGTCGTCCGTCACTCACGTTCCTGCTCATAGATCGCCACGCCTTCCCGCAGTGCCTGCTCGACAAATGGGTTATTCTCCCGTCTCATCCGGGCGAATTCCGCAGGTGTGTAGACCAAAGGCTCGATCGTCAGTGAACTACGGCACTCGCGCCATACCTCGGCACTCCGCTCCAAGAATGGAAGGTCGGTCTCCTTGATGATGATTAGGTCAACGTCGCTGCCGGCGTGGTAGTCGCCGCGCGCATAGGACCCGAACAGGATGGCTTTCTGCGCACCATATTGCTTCAGCCCCTTCCTGATCGTCTCCAGTTCGCTCTCAAACGGTGCCCGCGAGATCCTCTTCATTACACCCTGGTGTACTTCAATCGGCGGAACAGAGTAGTCGGCGCAGGCATAGATCGTTGGCCCTACGCGCCTCTCGCAAACCTGTTGACCGCGGCGACGATCGCCCCTAGCTCCTGTCGAGACAGCGCCGGATGGACCGGCAGCGAGAGCACCTCCTCGGCGGCCCGCTCGGACTCCGGATGCGCCTGCGTATAATCCCGCTCCTGATAGACTTGCTGCCTATGGACCGGAACAGGGTAGTAGACGGCCGACCCAATACCCCGGTCTGCAAGGGCTTCGCGTAGTGCATCGCGACGTCCACGTGGAACCCGTATGGTGTACTGGTGGAAAACGTGGCGGTAGCCATCCGGCACAAAGGGGGTCACGACGCCCTCCAAGTGCTGGGTGAGGTAGCCGGCGTTGGCGATGCGCGTTTGGTTGAACCGCTCCAGCTTCTGGAGCTGGGCCAGTCCAATGGCTGCGTGGACATCCGTCATGCGGTAGTTGTAGCCCAACTCGTCGTGATAGTACCGGCGGCGCATGCCGTGCTGGCGCGCGACCCGGCAAGCGTCGGCGACCTGCTCGTCATTAGTGGTGATCATACCGCCCTCGGCCGCGGTCATATTCTTGGTTGGGTAGAAGGAGAAACAGCCCGTTCCAAAGGTGCCGGCGCGCTCACCGAGGTACTCCGCTCCGTGAGCCTGGCAGGCGTCCTCAATGATGGCGAGATCGTGGGCCTCAGCGAGATCGACGATCGATCCCATGTCGGCCGTCAGGCCGAACAGGTGGACCGGCATGATTGCCCTAGTCCGGGGTGTCACGGCAGAGGCTATCTGAGATGGGTCGATGTTGAAGGTGTTCGGGTCGATGTCCACGAAGACGGGCTTGGCCCCGGTAAATAGGATGGTGTTGGCAGAGGAGATGAACGTGAAGGGCGAGGTGATGACCTCGTCGCCCTCGCCGATGCCGTGCGCCAGGAGGGCAAGGTGTAGTGCCGTCGTCCCTGAGCTGGTGGCCACCGCGTGCCTGACGCCGCAGTAGTCGGCGAACGCCTCCTCCAGTGCCTTGACCCTTGGGCCCTGCGCCAGCATCCCAGATTCGAGCACCTCAAGGATGCCTCGCTTCTCCTCGTCGCCCACTAGGGGTTTCGCAATAGGGATCATTGCGTTCCTTCCCAGTCTCTTCTTCCGACTCCGATTCTAGCCCCACACGCCTCGCACGTCAACAGTACTCCCTCACTGCCTGCCGCGTGGGCGGGAGCCCCAATGGCTTGGGTCACCTCCGCTGCCGGGTCCCCGCTTCCTAGGCCGAGCCGGCCGCCGCAGCGACAGACAAAGCCCCGAAGCTGCGCCGGATTGCCGAAAACTAGCCCGTGGTCGGGCACATCGCGCGTGACTACTGACCCGGCACCGATCATCGCCCAGGCGCCAATCGTGACCCCGCACACGATGGCGGCGTTCGCCCCAATGGAGGCCCCTTTCTTAACCCTGGTCTCACTGAGCGTCCAGTCATCGCCTACCTTGAGCGTCCCATCTGGGCCGACGGCCCGCGGTCGCCGGTCGTTGGTGAAGACGCAGTGGGGTCCGCAGAAGACACCATCTTCGATCGTGACGCCGTGGTAGATCGAAACGTAGTTCTGCACCTTGACGTTGTCGCCTAGGGTTACGTCTGTGTCGACGTAGACGCCCTTGCTCAGGATGCAATTGCGTCCGATGCGTGCGCCCTCGCGCACCTGGGCTTGGTGCCAGATCGACGTGCCCTGCCCGATCACTGCTTCGGGCGATACATCGGCAGTGGGGTGGATGCGGATACTTGCCCTCATACGGATGCCCTAGTCCGAGTGCCCAATCGCTACTTCACTATCGCCCCATACCTGCGCCCGCCGCGTTCTCCCGTGAGAGCCAACCACGAGTTCATTCCGGCCACGCCACAGTGAACCCCGTGCCCTCCGCGCGCACCCGGGGCACGGCCGACTCGGCGGCATCGATGCTCACGCCTTGCTCCAAACACGTGAGCCGGAGGATCTCGAGTGCCTCCCTGGTACCCCCACCGTCCCCTTCGATGGCGATGACCCCGTGGCCGGCCTCGCTCACCTCTGCCAGGGCATCCTGCGCGGCCTGTCGCAGCTGGCGGTAGACGCAGAGCGATACCTCTATGTACTCCTTGGTGAGCCTCGCCTTAAGCGCCAACCCCGCCGGGGTGACGAAGTAGCGCAGATTGCGGCGCTCCAGCTGACGGGTCTTGACGTAGCCCTTTTTGATCAACCGCTTCAAGTACCAGTTCACGGTGCCCACGGCCACGCCCAGCTGGGCGGCTAGGCTGGCCTGTGTGGTTTCCGGCTGGCGTTCCAGCGTCTCGAGGATGCGCAGTTGGTTCTCTAGCTTCGACATGGGCGGGTCCGCATGCAGTGTGCACCAAAATTCAGTAGCTGAACTTTAGCACATACGCGGAGGCTGTCAAGCGACGCGGATCACGGATCCGCGAGGAGCGGTTATGTAGGGCGGTTCTGCTAACCGCCTGCCCACAGTCGGACAGCAGGTCCGACCTACGAGCAACATTCCGGACCAAAGAGAGGAGCGAACGACGGCGAGATCCCTCCGCTGCGGTCGGGATGACGGCGCCGGCCTGTGCGAGATGTAGGGCGGTTTTGCTAACCGCCTTTCCCTTTGCTGCATTTTGGACCCAGTGGGTAGCTGGATACCACATCCGACCAACAGGCTGCATTCCGAACCCACGAGCGGGTGGTTTCACGGCGAGATCCCTCCGCTACGGTCGGGATGACGGCGCCGGCCTGTGCGAGATGTAGGGCGGTCTTGCTAACCGCCTTTCC
>JASFVG010000518.1:0-3240 GCA_050049955.1 Anaerolineae bacterium
GCCCTCTTCCATCACGACGGACCGGCCGCGGTTCCAGAACGGTACCGGTCGTTCACTGTCTCCATCTTCCTCTTCAACTCGTGCCGGAGCGCATCCGCAAGAGGCTTCTTAGAGCGGTAGAGATTCGCCATCTCTTCAGGGTCGTTCGTCAGATCAAACAGCTCGTACTCATCCTCGTAGCCGGGATATCCGAAGTAATGAATAAGCTTGTGCTCGCCCTTGATCAAGGCGACTGTGCCTGTGGAGATGGGACGCCACGCCGCATTGCTCTTGGCCTCCACTGAGAAGACACTGCGCTCGCCATCGCCTTCCCCACCCAGGCCAGGCAACACCTGACCCTCGCACCAGCTGGGCACTTCGCGACCGGCGATGTGAAGAAGCGTGGGTACCAGATCAACGCAACACGTGGGCTCATATACATCCTCACGCTCTCGCTGCCCGGGTCTCGAAACGACAAGGGGAACATGGATGACGGGTTCGTAAAGGACTGGCGTTTCGTGACGCCATATTCCCCGCTCAAACAGCTCGCCGTGATCAGACGTGAAGATGAGGTAGGCGTTGTCCAGTATCCCAGTTGCCTCCATCGAATCGACCAGGCGACCGAAGGCGGCATCGACGTGGGCCACGTACTGATCATACTCCCGACGCATCTGGCGGAGGGTTTCTTCTGAGTACCCTTCCGAGAAGAAATGCTCCTCCTTGGTGACATCCGGGCTCACGTCGTCGAAGAGATCACAGAACTCTCGACGGGGGCGGTAGGGATTGTGCGGGGGAAAGAGGTGGTAGTACTCCAAGAACGGCTGCGGCAGGTGACTCGTTACATCGAGGATGCCGTCGATCACATCTTCGAGCAGAAACAGCACATCGGTGGTTTGGCCAAGGGACGGCAGCCCCCTTGGATAGGTCTCCTGGTAGTCGTCGAGGTTGGCTTCCTTCCAGAGATACGTCTTCAGCCGGTTGATCAGGGAGAACACGAAGGACCCGGGGATCGTGGAGTCACGAAAGAGGAGGCTGTCGAGAGCCCGAAACCCATCGTTAGCACCCGAAGGAATCAATCGATCGTACAGCATATCATCGAATACGCTGAAAGCTTTGGGATCGATGTACAAGTCTATGTCTCGTCGCAATTGGTTCAGGAGAAGATGGGTCCAGAGATTGTGCGGGTAGGCAACGCGATGGTAAGCATCCCCCAGCAGCGCAAACAGGTTCCGCTGTTCATATTCTCTGACCACGGCACCAGCGTAGTGGAAAGCGCGGTGCTTCCAAGGGTACGTACCGGTCAGGAGCGACGCCACCCCAGGCACAGTGAAGTTGCCAGCAGCACGGTGCGCGTGGTAGACGACAGCTCGTTCGGCAAACCGGGCCAGGTTGGGAGAAGTCTCTCTCCCATAGCCGTAGAGGGATAGATGACGAGCCGAGAGAGCATCAAAGACGACGATGATGATGCTCGCGGGTGGTGGGTCTTCAGAGAGCTCTCTTGAACCCTTCCACCCTCGCGGGTCCCGGCACACCGACGGAGCCACGAGGAAGGATGGCAACAACTTGAGGAAATCACGCCGATCTATCTGGGGGGCCATGCTTGTAGCCTCAATCGCGAGCACCTAGCCCATACCGAGGATGTCTGGCAGTACAACAAGAACTAGACCGGTCGCTCCGAGCGGGACATAGACGTAGAGCATCACTACCAGCCTCTCAGCAAGCATCTCAAGATACTCGGCAACGTGGGAGGAGCGATAGACCAGAGCCAGGGACGATCCAAAGGAGACCAGATACAACCCAAGCAGGAATAAGACCCTGAATCGACCCCAACTGGGGATGTCACCGCCAACGCCATGAAGCACAAGAATCCAGAATGCGTGCACTAACACAATCACGCATCCGCGCGACACAAGACTGTGGTCGGGGGCCATTCCGGGAAGGACCAGGCTCAAGGCGACCACGATGAGGAAGAGGACAGCGCTCTCGAAGAGGGCGAACGCCTGGACATACGCAAAGATCCCAACAAGATCCCAAGGCTTCAGGAACAGGATCCAGCTCGGAAGTCTGTGCAGGAACCAGAGGACTGCCCAGCTGTGGACCGGGAACGCGCATGCGGCGAACAGAGAGATGCTCTCCTGTTTCGTAGGGCATCTTCGCCTAAGAACTGCCAGAGCGGCGCAACGCGCCTTAACCATTGCTCCGAACGGTCTCACGCGGTTGATGGCCTCCGCTGCACGTAGCCTCCCCTACCGCGCGCTCCGGAAAGCAAGCCAACTAAGGTCACTCCAAGTGCAACAGGTGACAGCCAGCATCCGAGCACCACAGCACGGGGGCGATACGTCATCTCGACGACGTGGGTTCCCGGACCGATTTCCACGGCGCGGAAGGCGTGGTTCGCACGCAAGACAGGGCTGGGCTCGTCATCGACCGTCGCGCGCCATCCTGGATAGAAGGAGTCCGCCAACACCAGATATCCTGGCGCATCGACAGTGACATGTATTGTAACGCGGTTGGGACCATCCCGCAAAGCCACGTTGGCGCCCGAAAGCTCCCCAGCGGTACTGCCCCACGCCCCCGCAGCTTCCCCCTCCAGCAGCACTGCAGCGGCCGGGTCAAACCCGGGCGCGGTAAGCATGGAAAGAGCCTCACCTGAGGGAACGCCAACTGCCCTGGGCACGACCCAGGCCCGCCCGGGGCTATCAGGCAACCTGTAGAAGGACACAGAGCCACTTGAGTGGACTCGCTCGGCGCCTGACCAGGGTTGATCGCTGGCAACGTGCGTCACACCCATCGCCGGGAGCACGTGCGGTGCATCCAGCGCGGCTTCCAGTACGTCCGCATACGTGCCAACCAGCAGTGGATCGAAGTTGCTGGCCGCTGCGACGCCGTCCAGCATGCCACTGTTCGGAAGCTGGGCTTCGCGCATGCCAACCCAGTGCTTTGCCTCGTCGGGGCCGAAGCCGTTGAACGTCAGATAGTCGAACTTCACCCGGTAGTGTGCATCGTTCGGCCAGCGCCGGTGCTGTGGATCCATAGGCCAGTAGACCCGCACGTGGTCGCCCTTCTGGCGGAGCACGGCCGACGTCTCGGTCTCCCCACGGTATAGATCTCGGTCGACTGACGGAACCAGGGACCAGCTGACGGTCAACAGGTCGATGAGTATGAAGCACAATACCGCTGCCTGCCACCAGACGGTCCTGCGCCGCAGAAAATCCAGGGCGCCGGCGAGTAGCAGCAGGCCGCCGAGGCGAGCCGTTGCTG
>JASFVG010000519.1:0-3233 GCA_050049955.1 Anaerolineae bacterium
GGCGATCGACGTCGCCGGGGCGGGTGGAAGCTCCTGGAGTGAGGTGGAGAGACACAGGGCAAGGACCGAGCACGAGCGGCAGGTGGCCGCGGCTTTCGTCGCCTGGGGCTTGCCGACAGCTGAAAGTCTCATTATGGCGAAGGAGGGCGCGCCAGGGCTTCCCATCATCGCCAGTGGGGGCATTCGGAACGGCATAGACATCGCCAAGGCGGTCGCCCTGGGTGCCGCGGCGTGTGGGGTCGCCGGACCCTTTTTACCTGCTGCTAGCAGGTCCGCCGCTGCGGCAACCGAACTGGCCGCCGTGCTCATCGACCAGCTGCGGGTTGCCATGTTTGCCGCCGGAGCCAGGGATATCGCAGGGCTGAGGACGATCCCTCTCTCGCTCAGACAAGAGGGTGACCACGATGGGCGATCCTCCGAGCCCTAAGCGCCAGCCTCAGGGTCAGAGAGACGACGATCGCTCCCATGGGTGACCTCGACAAGGCCCTCGAGACGTACCTCCCGGCCCTGGAAGAGGAGATGCGTGCGGCACTCCAGCCGCGGGGTCCCAGCCAGGTCGAGCTTTTTGGTATGCTGGGCTACCACATGGGTTGGGTTGACTCCTCCTTCGACGCTTGCGAGGCGCGGTCGGGCAAGCGCGTGCGGCCCACGTTGTGTCTCCTTGCGTGTGATGGCTGCCACGGCGCCTGGGAACGGGCCCTGCCGGCCGCGGCGGCGCTGGAGCTCCTGCACAACTTCACCCTGATTCACGATGATATCGAGGACCGAGACAGGACCCGCCGCAACCGACCGACCGTCTGGTCGCTCTGGGGAGAGCCTCAGGCGATCAACGCAGGTGACACGCTTCTCGCGCTTGCCCAGTTGGCTCTGCTGGGGCTACAGGAAAAAGGCATCTCGCCCGAGATCGTCCTCCAGGCGACCCGACTGTTCAACGCAACCTGCGTCACCCTCACCGTAGGGCAGTACCTTGACATCAGTTTCGAGAGTCGCAGCGAAGTCTCGGTCGCGGACTACCTGGAGATGATCGAGGCCAAGACGGGAGCTCTTGTGGCTTGCTCTTGCGAGATGGGAGCCCTAATCGCTGGCGCGCAGGACGCTCAGCGCGAGTGTCTCCGGGCGTTCGGCCGGCATCTCGGTCTGGCCTTCCAGATGCAGGACGACATCCTGGGGATCTGGGGTGACTCGGATGCTACTGGGAAGCCAGTTGGGGCAGACATCGCGCGCCGTAAGAAGACCCTCCCGCTTCTCCACGGGCTGGAGAGCAGCCCGGCGCTGCGCCTGCTGACGGACCGGGATACGCTGTCGGCGGGTGACGTGAGGCAAGCGACAGAGCTACTGGCCATAGTGGGCAGCCGCGACTTCACCAAGCTACTGGCCCGCCAGCATCACGGGAAGGCCCTGGATGCTCTGCAACGGGCAGAGCTGCAGCCGCACGCGACTCGTGCACTTCGCGAGCTCTCGAGTGAGCTTGTCAGTCGCGATCGGTGAGGCGTTGGGCTTCGAGTCGCCCAATGCGGCGGAATCTGCGGCTACAGCGCATCCAGCCGTACCACAAGGAGGGGCACCAGCATCTCGTCCGGCGTCAGACTGCCGTGATGCCCTCGGAGATGGGGACCGTCTTCCTTCTCTTCCTTCTTCATCGTCAAGCGGCTGCCGTCCCTGGCGATCAGCAGCATGTCCCCTAGACGGACCCGCGAAGCAGGCGTAAGGGACTCCACCGGCCCGAAGAGCCCGGCCTCCAGTGCCTCTTCGGTGTCCAGCAGGGCGAAACGGTCCGCCAGGTGCTCTGCCACGTAGGTCCGGAGCGCTTCCGCCTGCCCGTTGCGCGTGTACAGGTAGGCCGCTCGCGTCTCACCTGCCGGCGGGAGCAGAAGCGTTTCCAGAAGGGCGGAGTGGTCAGGCAGGTTCACGACGCGTTCCGGCGGCGTCGCGATCTGGCCATGATCGGCAGTAATCATCAGAAGCGTGTTCCTTCGCGCTTCCTCCGGCACGCGCCGCAGGAAGTCCTCCTCGAACGACCGGCCGAGCAAGCGCAGCGCCGACGCGAGGTATGCGCCCTCTGGACCATAGACGTGGCCCACGTTGTCGACTCCACCCCAGTAGACGTCGACGACAAGGAGCTCATCGGCGCGTCTATTGGACAGCGTGCGCTGCAGGTTCACCCATAGGTCGCTCAGGCCAACATACCCTTGTACATTCCTCATCCCGCGAAGAAAGACCCGGGTTAGGCTACTGCCGATGAAGGCGCGGTGCGTATGTGCCACGGTGCCTACCCCGGCGGCACCTAGCTGCTCCCCTAGCGTGGCCACGGTGACGAACTGTTCCGGGTCCCATCCCCACTCCTCCAGCCTTCCCCCTCGGCCGTAGGCGGCCGGAGCCGACTTCAACATGTTGGCCAACACACCGAGCTCGGGTAGAAGCAGCCTTGTACCCAGGAATCCGTGCTCCAGCGGGGTCCGACCTGTCCAGAGGGTCGTCAGCGCTGAGACGGTGGTAGACGGGAAGACGGACGTGATAGGTATCAGGACGCCAGCATCTGCAGCTCGGGAGAAGAGGGATCGTTCCCCGCCCAGGCAGTGCGACAGCTGCAGAAAGCCGGTTGCGTCTAGTACGAGCAGCAGAACGCAGAGGACACCCTCAGCGTGCGCGCCCCAGACATGCTCGGGCAGTGGTGGCGCGGCACCGTCCAGGTCAACGCCCAGAATCCTGGCGACCGTGGGTGCTACGTTGGCGATCGAGTAGCCATCGTAGTGGGGCAGCACGAACTCCTTCGGCAGGCCGGGCACGTGGCGGCCGCGCAGCTGCCGTTCGACCGTATTAATGTGTGTCATTGGCGTGCTCTCCGGGTTGGGCGTCGTGGCGTAACGCCCGCGTGTTCCTCAGTCCTGGCGTTCCACGCCTCGGGCAGGTTGGCCACTCCAATCCTCACCTCCAGCAGGGCGGATACGGTCAAGACGTCCGCACCTCTGGCCGGCCGTTGGTTCGGCCGGTCTAGAGTCGAAGCCATGACAACCCCTGGTGTCGTGCGCAGTCACTGCAGTGTTGTGCCCAAGTGTCCACGAAGGTGCCGTCCCCCCTGTTCCGAGGACGGCCCAGCGTTCCGGCCGGGACAACGGGTCGCCAAATGGGTCCCCCTACCACGTGCTCAGCGGATAAGCGTGGCCTGAACGAGGGCAGCCGGTATGGCGGCCAGGAGGCCAGCGGCGAGCAGATGGACGAAAAACCGGAAACCC
>JASFVG010000520.1:0-3232 GCA_050049955.1 Anaerolineae bacterium
TCCACGCGGCGCGGCGAGGGAGGGTAGCCGCTCTCGCCCAGCCCATCCGCGCCGTGGTAGTAGGCCGCATCCACACGGTCCGCCACCATGGGGCTGCCGCACCCAGGGTACACGGGCACGTCCTGTTCGAGCACGTCCAGTATCGTGCACGTGTTGGCTGTCGTCTGGTCCAGCGGCACGTTGCCCGCTACGGTTGTTATGGCCTCAATCCGTGCTCGTGGATGGGCGAACGCTGCCAGGATGGCGTGTGCGTCATCGACGCCGGGGTCTGTATCAATGACCAGACGGGTCATACGTTGCTCCTTAGTGGGCGATCCCTCGGTTGCCAACGCTGTGGCGTCGCACCTGGAATGCATCGAGTTGTTGAAGGCATTCGTGATGGCGCTTCAGCCTCAGTCCCCCGACGCGCCGGGCGACCTCTTGCCCGTACTGGCGATGTAGAGCGGCAGCAGGGCTCTGTACACGGTGGTCACCGGTTCCACGATCTGCACGCCGGCCGCGATAGCCTCGTCATTCGCCACATCGGTGGCGAGGAAGACATGTACGGACGGTGTTGGCTCAATGCTGCTCACCTGGTCTGCGAAGGCGGGCCACGCGAGCTCCTCGGCCTCCAGGTCTCCCTCTTGCCAGGACAAGAGCCCGTCCTCACCGACGTCTGCTCGGGCTAAGGGGGCGAGCCCCGAAGCAGCATCCCTCCATATGGACCATGTCAGTCCGAGATCATGCATCGCGGCCGCGATTCGCCGCCGGAGGGTGGCCTCGCTCTTCAGGACGCCTATGAAGCGCGGCCAATCCCATGCCTCACCCATGGGGCCCTGGCCCCTCTCGACGTGATAGCCGTACTGCGCCTTCTCCGAATCTAGGGCAAAGTAGAACTTGCCACTCTGCCACTTGGCCTTCGGGTCATAGCAGTCTGGCCGCACTATGTGGACCCGGGGTTGGCGGTAGACCGCGTGGGACTCAAAGCCGTATGGGGTGGTGGCCGACATCTCACGGGCCAGCAGCCCTCCCAACGCAGTCCTGGCTCGCCAGGATGTGCCGGCCACGCCCAATTGGAAGTCGTGGTCTTGCAGACCTGCGAACTTCCGGCCCCGGCGGTCGCTGCGAGGCTTGGTTTCAGGCTCGGGCCCCGGCGGCTTTAGCTGCTCGGCGATGGCCTCCTCGCTCAGGATGTTGCTCCAGATGCGCGCCTGGAGCTTAACAGTGGTCTCCAACCTACGGCCGTCAGTATAGCGGATCACCATCCTGCGTCCGTCGAGCTCCTCCACCTCATACGATCCGTCGCGGTTTCGGTAGGTCTCTCCTATTATGAAGTGATGTTCCATGCCTGCTGCTCCTTGATTGCCAGTGGTCACTCCACTGACTCGCGCTGCGCAAGGCGTGCCTATCCTTCCCGTTGCGGGCAAACGTCGTACGGCGCGCCCTGCTGTCCCACGTGCGACCTATAGTGATCGCTGCCTCTAGTCTGTCCGCCTAGGCGGTCCACCCCCACGGCCGTTTCGGCCAGACCCTCTGCGCTCGGCTGCCAGCCAGCCGTCAGGATGATCGACTGAATGCTGCTCAGGTCCGTTTGGGCTGTACGCCCTGGCACCTCGACAGTATACCGTCAGTCACTCAGTCGTGTCAAGGATTCCCCTACTTCTCGAGCCCGCCGCGATGGTGTCGTCCCCTGCCCCGTGCTGCCGACGGATTGTCCTGCAACTCCATTGGTTGTCAAGGTGAGCAACCTGAGGTAGTGTTGGAGCCATCGTCGCGCCGCCCTGAACCCGTCAGAAGCCAAGCAGGAGGACAACCATGCCATTCAAGGTACTTGCGCTCGCCCATGCGCCCGATGCGGACCCGGAGGAGCACAGAAGCGCCATCGACACAGGATCGTACCAGCTCCACACCGTGGTAGTCAGAACGCAGGCCGACGCTGTGGAGGTCTGCCGGGACTTTGCCGAGGGAGGGTCGATTGATTCCGTGCTCCTCTGTCCCGGCTTCACCCACCGCGACGTGGCCGAGATTGCCGAGGTGGTGGGACTCGACGTGGGCGTTTCCGTGGCCCGCGGCGATGGTCCGAGCGGCCGAGTGGCGGCGGCGGCCCGCAAGCGCGCCGGATACCCTGACGTCCGAGCGCGCAGCCACCTGGCAAGTGCGTAGTGAGGCACGATGCTCAGTGGAGTGGGCCAAGACCGATCTCGACGCCCGGTGGATTGCCGTTCTGGTGGGCCGACACTGGTTGACAACGGGCTGGCTGCCGAGTAGAATTGCCGCGATTCTACTGGCAACGAAATTCGAGAGCTGAGGGTCCCCCGACAACTGATGGTCTCCTCGTCACGCCAACGCGATTCCGATGCCTCCCAAGGCCGTGTGAGCGTCGTTGGGGCTTCGATCGCCGGCCTCTTCGCAGCCCGCGCGATGGCACAGCAGGGCCTGCAGGTGAAGGTATGGGAGGCTCTGAGCGGTCTCGAGTCCGGTGCGCGTACGCTTATCGTAACCCCCACGTGGCTCAAGATGCTCGATTTCAGCGCAGAGCCAGCGATCCTCAATCGTGTCCACGCCTATGAGCTGATCTCGCAGCGGGAATCTGTGCGCGTACCCCTGCGGGAACCGGATCTAGTCCTTGAACGAACGCGCTTTCTGGACCTACTTTCGTCTGAGCTGTTGGCAGCAGGCGGAGAACTGATCTTCCATCGGCGACTGGCCGCTGTGGACCGGAATGGGCACCGATGCCGGCTGGAATTCCGCAACGGCGATGCTGGCGAGCGACATGAAGCCTCCTACGTTCTGGGGGCGGATGGCGTGCGTAGTGCCGTGGGGCGGGCGGTCGGAAGGGGGCCCCTCAGCAGCGTCGCCATCTTGCAGGCACGTGTGCCCTTGCCCGTGAACTTCCCTGAGCACACGGCGCGCGTCTGGTTCGATCGCGCGAGTACCCGTTTCTTCTACTGGCTCATACCAGAGTCATCCCGCGAAGGTGTGGCGGGGCTGATTGCAGAGAGCCGGTGCGGCGCGGAGAAGGCGCTAGACGGATTCCTTGGGGCGCATGGCCTGACCGCCCTCGAATACCAGGCCGCAGACGTGCCGGTCCAGAGGGTTGGAGCGCGTCGCCGATGCGAAGGGCGCAACGGGCGGGTGCTGTTGACTGGAGACGCAGCAGGCCATGTGAAGGTGACCACGGTGGGTGGTGTCGTGACCGGGATGCGAGGCGGGTGGGCGGCAGCGCGGGCTCTGACTACCGGGACGTCCTACC
>JASFVG010000521.1:0-3205 GCA_050049955.1 Anaerolineae bacterium
TCTATAAGGACTCCTTGTTGATTACCAACTGAGACTTGCGCGTCGCGTATTATAGAGGCGAGCTACGCACCTGTCAAGGTGTTGTCAGCACAGAGCTCGCTACAAGAACACTGAGACCTGGATCGAGGGGGCGAACCGGACGACTGGTCTTGCGCTACTCCGCCTGAGGGGGCGCGTCGTCGTCGGGCTCCACGAGCTCGAGCCCGGCTTGCCCGGCCCTTCTTGCTTCCACCGCCCGGATGCCGTTCTCGATGACCGTCAACGCTCGCTTCAACTCCTGCTCCAAGTCACACAGTACGTCGAAGGCATACTCATCGGCGCCGGACACGATCTGTCGAGCCTCCTGCCGTGCCTGATCGCGGATGGCTGCCGCCTCCTGATCGGCACTTCGTGCGATGTTGTGGTCCGCGGCTAGCTGGGCCGCCTCTTGTCGTGCTAGCTCGACGATACGCTCGGCCTCCTCCTTCGCCTGCGCCCTGGTCCGCTCCCTCTCGTGCACGATCCTCTCAGCACGCCTGAGCTCATCCGGGACCGAGATACGCATCTGATCAAGCAGAGGCCAAATGCGGCTCACGTCCACCAGCCGCAAGTCGCCGAAGGGCACGCGCCTGCTGTCCTTGATGATCTCCTCCATACGGTCGAGCAGGTGAAGGATGTCCATCGTTGCCTCCGTTCACTAGTCACGTAGCGAGATGACCGGTACAGGTTCGCCGTTTTTCTCTCGACTCTTCCGCCGCGCCTCAAGCGCCTGAGCGACGTCAGCGGGCACCATGCCGCTGACGTCGCCGGACAGCAGAGCGACCTCCTTGACAATGCTCGAGCTGAGGAAGGCGTGCTTCTGACGGGTCAGCAGGCAGACGAACTCGATCTCGGGCTCGAGCTGACGGTTCGTCAGGGCCATCTGGTACTCCAACTCAAAATCCGAGATCACCCTCAGACCGCGCACGATGGCCTGCGCGCCGACCTCTCGCGCAAACTCGACGGTGAGCCCTCCGTACGGCGCCACCTGCACGTTGGGCAAGTGCTCCAGCGTCCGGCGTGCCAGGGTGACCCGCTCCTCTACCGTGAACATCAAGCTCTTCGCCGGTCGATCGTAGACTGCTACCACCAGGCTCTCGAAGATCTTGGATGCCCGCTCGGCGATGTCGATATGGCCGAGGTGTATCGGGTCAAACGTACCAGGGTAGAGTGCAATGGGTATCAACTGATGCTCCCTCCCTCCTCCAAGACCCGTTCCACGCGCTCAGCCAGTGGGCGGTGGGCCGGGTTCTCCAGCGGCGGATCTATGTCGACTAGACGGCGGGCTGCCTCCCTAGCACGCTGGACGAGCCTCAGATCGGCGACGCTGGCCAACTCCATCGACAGAACGGCATCCGAGAAGCCAGATTGACGTGTGCCGAGGAACTCGCCGGGTCCGCGCATCTCCAAGTCCTTGTTCGCCAACTCGAAGCCGTCGTTTGTGGCCTCGACGGCCTTCAGACGCTCTTGAGCCTGGTCGGACGACGAGTCGGAAATGAGGAGGCAGTAGGAAGGGTGCTCGCCGCGACCAACACGCCCCCGAAACTGGTGTAGCTGTGCCAGGCCGAAGCGATCGGCGCCCTCAATCAGCATCACCGTAGCGTTCGGGACGTCGATGCCGACCTCTATGATCGAGGTCGCGACGAGTATGTCGAGCTCGCCTTGGGCGAAACGGGCCATGCCAGCGTCCTTCTCCTCACCGGTCATCCTACCGTGGAGGAGGCCCAATCGGAGGTCGGGGAAAACGCGCTGTTGAAGCCGCTCGTGCTCCTCTACGGCGGCCTTCGCCTGCATGTGGTCGGACTCCTCGACGAGCGGGCAGATGATGAACGCCTGGCGCCCACTCTCGACCTGCTGGCGTACGAAGGCGTATGCCCGCTCCCGGGCCGCTGGCAGGATCAGGCGCGTGGTTATCGGTGTGCGTCCTGGTGGCATCTGGTCGATGACGGAGACGTCCATATGGCCCCATACAGTCAGCTGCAGCGAACGTGGGATGGGCGTGGCGGTCATGACGAGCAGATGGGGGTGGTAGCCCTTCTGCCTCAGGGCCCCCCTCTGCCGGACTCCAAAACGGTGTTGCTCGTCGACGACGGCCAGTACCAGGTTCCGAAACTGGACCGTCTCCTGAATCAGAGCATGCGTGCCCACGACGATATCGATGTCCCCGTTCGCCAGTCCCCCGTAGATCGCGTCCCGCTGCTGAGCAGCCACACTTCCTGTCAGGAGCTGGACGTTCAAGTCAACACCGAGCGTCTGCCGTAGGAACCCTGTGATGGTCTGATAGTGCTGCCTCGCCAGGATCTCGGTGGGGGCCATCAAGGCCGCCTGAGCAGCGGTGGCGGCTGTGAGGGCCATCGCCGCCGTGGCGACGACCGTCTTGCCGGATCCCACGTCGCCCTGGAGCAGGCGTGTCATAGGCTGATCGGAGCGCAAGTCGGCGATGACCTGCCTGAGGGCCTGCTGCTGGGCCCGGGTCAACTGGTACGGCAACCCCTGGAGGAACGCCTGGAGCAGGTCCTCCTGCACAGGAACCGGCTGACCAGGCTGGCTGCGCCAAAGCCGACGCTGCCGCAGCAGCGCAAGCTGGAGCACGAAAAGCTCGTTGAAGGCCAATCGCTGGCGCGCGCGGGTGAGTAGCTCGCCGCTAGTCGGGAAGTGGGCCTCGAGAATCGCGGTCTCCAGGTCGAGCAACCCCTCGGTCTCAAGAACGGACGTGGGTATGTAGTCTGGCAGAAGCCTGGCCCAGTAGGTAATCGTGCGCCTCATCAAACGGCGCAGCCACTTGCCGCCGATGCCCTCCGTCAGCGGATAGACAGGCACGATGCGATTTGTGTGCAACAGTTCTTCCCTCAGGGGCTCCCATTCGGGCGAGGTGAAGCACAGCCGTCCCAAGTACTCATCGACCTTGCCGCTGACCACGATCTGCTGACCGGGCCTAATGGCCCTCGCGAGATGCGGCTGGTTAAACCACGTGATCTGGACGGACCCGGTGCCATCGGTGAGGACGGTCTTGAAGATCGGTCTTCCCGCCCGGGTCCGGTACAGATTGGCCTTGCGCACGCTGCCGATGATCGTCACGTCCTCACCATACTCGAGGCGGTTGATCGACTTCAGCTGCGAGTAGTCGTTGTACCGGTGGGGCAGGAAGAACAGCATATCGCGGATCGTCTGCAGGCCGAGGTGACTC
>JASFVG010000522.1:0-3205 GCA_050049955.1 Anaerolineae bacterium
CATCTACCGTAGCTCCCCCTGACTGACGTCAGAAGCCCGGTCAGCAGCTGCTGAGCTCTCGGCTAACGTGCAAGGAAGCGGCGTGCCCCCGCGCAGGGACACGCCGCTTAACTCATAGTTTGGCAGCTACAAGACCTCAGAGATCGCGGCGGCGAAAGCTCCAGATCGCCAACACCAGCGTGGTGGCGGCGTAGAAGACGGCATATGCCACCATGGCGCCGCTGGGCACGGAGAGCGACGACATAATCGGGTTTGCGGGGAGGGCGTCGACCAAGGCCGAACGCATCTCGAAGGCCGCGCGCCTCCACAGCGCGTCGCTGGGCATCACGAGACTCGTCAGGATGCCAATCACGACGGCGGTCTGGTTGTCGAGGAAGGCCCCGATCTGCTCGATCCAACCGCCGATGAAGGCGACACCGTATGCTGAGAATGCGAGGACCCCGTTCGCCAGTGTGGATAGGCGTGTCCCTCCAAGCAGCGTGACGTTCAGTAGCAGCAGTTCATTGATCCACATCAGAGCCAGTCCCCGGAGCGCATTGGGCGGCCGATAGCCCAACACTGCCTGGGTGAGCGCTACGACCCCTCCGGCCATGATGAGTAGGTAGAGCGTGAGCATGGCCACGAAACCCAACCACTTGCCGACTAGTATCTCCCAGCGACGAATCGGCTTGGCGGCGAGCGCCTGGATGCTGCCAGAATCGATCTCCCCAGAGACAGTGTCGACCGAGGTAAGGACAGTCAAGGCGAGGGTGAGGAAGCTTACCACATAGAGCCCGCTCTGGGCCAGGAAGTTGTAGATGGGCAGGGCTACCACGCGCTGGAGGTGTTCCCCTTGCTTCACAAGATCTTGCCTGATGAAGAAGATACCTGTCCCGTAGACCGCGAGAAAGGCCACGCCCAGGAGCAGGGCCGCCAGGAGGATGCGGCGTCGAGCTGCCTCTTTGAACGTCAAACGGGCTACCACCAATGTCCCCCGCTGTTTCATGGTGCCATCCCACCTGGAGATTCGCTCGGTGTGTCGAGGAGGTTGTCCTCCGCGCCCACAACCTGGATGAAAAGCTCCTCAAGGGACAGCGTGTGTGGCCTCAGCGCGTAGACGTCGCCTCCCTTGTCTACGAGGTAGCGGGTGATGGCCGGAAGGTCGGCTTCAGTGGAACCTGACATCGTGATGCGCTCCCCATCGACGCGCACGCTACTGCCCCAAAGGCTCAGCCCCGAGAGCACCTCACCCCACTGCCTGTCCCCCACGCCGGCGGGCGGTCGAACCCGGAGCTGCACGGTCAACTCGCCTTCCACCAGCGATTCCAGCGAGCTGGTGTGAATAACCTCACCCTTGTTGATGAATGCCACGCGGTCACATGTGACCTCCACCTCGCTCAGGAAATGCGAGTTAAGGAAGACTGCGGTGCCGCGACCCCGCAGGTCGGATATGATGTCACGCACGAGGCGGCGACCGACCGGGTCAAGGCCCGAGGTCGGTTCGTCTAGAAGTACCAGGTGAGGCTCGTTCAGCAGCGACTGTGCAAGGCCGATGCGCTGCAGCATCCCCTTGGAGAACGCGCGCAGCCTCTTTTCCGCGTGCTCGGAGAGGCCAACGAGGTCGAGGAGCTCTGCGATGCGGCGCGAAGCCACTGAGTGCGGCACCCGGTACAGGTCGGCGTGCAGCTGAAGGAACTCGCGGGCTTTGAGCCAGTGGTGGAAGCGGAAATGCTCCGGGAGGAAGCCCACTTTCTCTCGACCACGGGGATCACCGAGGGGCGTACCGAGCAATCGCGCGTCACCTGCGGTGGGCGCGATCAGCCCCAATAGGAGCTTCATGGCTGTCGTCTTCCCAGCTCCGTTTGGTCCCAGGAAGCCAAAAACCTCACCACGCTCGACGGTGAGGCTCAGGTCGGCGACAGCCGCCTTGTCGCCGTATTCCTTTCTCAGGTGGTCTGCCTCAATGGCACGTGTGGCGTCCATACGGTCGATTATAGCAGCAAGTCGGGCTCTATGCCACGGCCTGCGAGCGTGGGGTCCCCGTCACCGCGGATGGCGACCCGCCGCTCACGCTGGTTGGTCCGATCTTGGTCGCTCGGCGCAGATGCTCCCCTTTGCCCGCAGAATGGCCACCAGCGTCAGGAGAAGAGGAGCTGCGGCCAGGATCGCCAGATGGTAGCCCTGCACCGGGACCCGCTGCATAAACTCCCTTTCGAATGCCGGGAAGTCCAGTGCGTCAAGGACATCCTGCCACGTGCTGGTGGCCAGGGTGAACAGCCAGGATACGGTCAACGTGGTGAAGCTGAGCAGGGATCCCCACCATGCCCATTCCCGCTGTTTCAAGACCCCCCAGATCAGGATTACCAGAGCTAGGCATACGAGGTCGATGATAGCGATCCCGGGGAGTCCCGTCACCCAGCGACCAAACAGCGGAAACGCGCCGTTGAGGAGGATGAGAACGTGCAGGACGACGACGTAGAATGCAAGGAGCAGACCCTCGACAATTAGTGGGACGGGGAGGCGCTCGATCCAGGCAGGCCCAGGCTCCCCTTTCTCGAATGTGGCCTGCACGGCGCTGCTCCTGTAGAACCGAATCATCAGGGCCGGAATCGCGGGATAGGCCACGCAGGTCAAGGCAATGACAGCTATGGAGAGAATGGGTGACAGGGGCTTCGCGGAGAGGAGCGCGAACAGGAAGGCGATGCATAGAGGCACGCCCATCACGGTCCAGAACCAGAGCAAGGCTAGGGCAAGTCGTCGGGCCCAGCGACGGAGTCTCAGGTGTCCGTAGCCTAGAGGGATGAACACCAGGGCGATGAGATAGTACCCAACAATCTGGGAGGCGATGTTGGCGAACATGAAAGAGCCGAATCCAAAGCCCTCATAGTGGAATCGGCCACCCTCGGAGAAGAGCTCAAAGCAGTACATCTCCAGCGGGCCAGTGACGGCTGCAACGCCACCGACAAGCAGCAGCAGCGCGCCAATGATAGCCACGGCTACCGCTCGATCGCCTTGGGGCTGCCGTTTCGCCTGCTTGTTCGTTGTGGTCGCTTCCACCGTTGATTCCCGAGCTCACCCCGATCGACGGGCATCCAGCCTGAGCAACGGCCCGGATGCCTGTCGGCGTCCCACGCGTCGGGGATGATTCACCTCAGGGAGTTGGCCACGTCCAGCGCCTGGCTATGGTCCCCTTTGCCTGAGACGGCGTACACGACGTCGTCCTTGA
>JASFVG010000523.1:0-3167 GCA_050049955.1 Anaerolineae bacterium
CGCGCCCCAAGATCGGGCAGGAATTGCCCGGGAGCCACCTCTCGCATGGGCGCCTTCAGCCCGGCGTAGGCCTGGTTCGTCACAAAGGCGCTACGCAAGCTGGACGCATCGCCGATGGCATGGCTGTAGCAGTGCAGCAGCCATGCCTTCAGGGGACGGACGCCGGTCACGTCCAGGCCAAGTTCCGTCAGCCGCGCGGAGATCGCCTGCATATCCTGGCTCAAACCCTCCAGGACCCGGGCGCCCTCTTCAGTCAGGCCCTGATAGAACAGGGGAATCTCGTCAGCACCGACCGGGACGCCATCCCATCGGGAGAAGAGGTCGTACATGATCCCCGGGTGAATGATCTGACCGGTGTTGGCCAGGGTGAGGGCCAGCATGCTACCCGCACTCCCGACGGGCATTCTCAGCATCCGCTCGAGCAGCGGTGCAACGAGGCCTGCGTGGGCAGCAGGGCGGCTCGCTACGTCGATCGACTGTTTGGCGCCCAATACGTCAACGACGCGGCCGTACTCGCGCACCCGACACGCCCAGGGCAGGGTCTGCAGCCCAAAGATGGTCACGTCGGACCGACCAGCTTCTCCCAGAGCCCTGGCTGCACAGTACTCCAGACCGCCACGAGCCGGCGCAGCGCCTACCCAGGCGCCCTGATCAAGGTAGCGCACGACATCAACCAGCATGCTCTGATGGGCAAAGGCTGGCAACACCAGCAAGACGATGTCGGAGCCGACGATCACCTCCGCCGCATCGGCGCTCACGCGGCGGGGCCGCCCTCTACATCGCAGAGCCCCCGCGACCTCAATACCGCCGTGGGCCGCGATACCCTCGCGAAGCCTTTCGGCCTCGTCCCGGAAGGGCGCGTAGATATCCACATCGCACCCCAGGTTCGAGCTGGCGACAGAGGCCAGGGTCTGAGCCCCGTTCCCGCCGCCGCAAATCGTGATCTTCTCCACGTGTCTCACAGTTCCTCACCGTCCTGGCTGCAGACGAAGGATTCAACCGTGCCCTGGCACGGAAGGCCGTGACAGAGGTGCATGGTCCGCTCAGCGGGCACGAACATGCACGATGCGATCGTGGCCGAGTCACATCCCTCCATCGGGTGGCGACAGAGGGAGGCCAGCGGACCATCGTGGGTGGTCATCAGCCTCCTGGCAAACGCGACATCGATCTGGCCGTGCGCCGCGCTCAGCGCCTCTGACACGCGGTCGTAGCGGTGGAAGGAGTTGCCCTTCACAACGGGCGGGTTTAGATCCATGAAGTGACGTCGCAGCGCGGGGCTTATGGGGTGATTGGTGGTGACCAACGCACCGTCCGTGGAACTGAAAAGGCCGTAGCCGCAGTGGCCGCTCTCGAATACGGCCACCTCTCCGTGGGCGTCGGCCAGGATCAGGTTGTTCCGTCCCAGGCGCGGGACCGAACGCAGATAGTCGACGGCGGAGGAGACCGCCCGGTGGTGCTCCAAGAGGTGCATCATCAGTGCGTAGTCCGGAAGGCCGGGCCCTATCGCACTGGAGACCACGTGGGTATCGGCGATGGCCAGCCCAGCCTCATTGATCCCGCCGCAGTAGACGGGCGGGCTGCCGGCGCTACCGACGCAGACGTAGCGGTGACCCGCTGAGGGCTCAACGTGGCTCACGACCTGGAGGGGAAGGTGCTCCAGACGATAGTCCCGGTTCTTGGCGAGGATTGGCCGGCCGTCGGCCGTGGCCGAGCCCGTAGCTGCCCAGCTCGTGCACCCCTCGGCGCCTGCCGCCCGCCGTGTCCGCAGGTCATCAAGCAGGTAGGATACGAGATCGTAGCGGAGCAGGTCCTCGAATTCGTAGGCCAGGGCCTGCGCCTGGCCGCGGATGAAGTCGAGCGTGGCCGGGCTGTGCTCCATCAACGCCTCGCGCGTCCTCCCTACCAGCGCCTCGAACTGGGCGTCGTAGCCGACCTTGCCGATCTCGTCCAGGCGGGCCTCGATGGCCTCGTCGATCAGCGGGCGCAGTCTCTTGACCTGCACCCCGTGTTGTTGCCCCATCGTGCGATGGTCACCGTGCAGCTGGAGCCTCATCGGCCCAGCTTGGGTCTGCAACCTGTCCATCGGCGGCGTGACTGTCTCCTCTCGGGCCTTCATCGCACCAGCTAGCACAGATGGCAGGCGACGAGGTGGTCTTCGGCCACAGGGACAAGGGACGGTTCCTCGATCTCGCACCGAGGGCCGCGTCGCTTGGCGAAGCATCGGGTGTGGAAGCGGCAGCCGGGGGGCGGATCTATGGGGCTAGGGACAGACCCCTCCAGAATAATCCGCTCCCGGCGGCGGGCCTTGTCAACGGTCGGAACAGCGGCCATCAGCGCCTGGGTGTAGGGATGCACCGGGTTCCTGAAGACCTCATCCGTCGGGCCGACCTCGACGATCTTTCCCAGGTACATGATGGCGACGCGATCGCTGACGTAGTGGACCACGCTGAGATCGTGGGCGATGAAGAGATAGGTGAGGTTGAATTCCTCCTGGAGCTCATCCAGCAGGTTGATCACCTGGGCCTGGATAGAGACGTCCAGCGCGGAGACCGGCTCATCGCAGACGACAAACCTGGGCTGCATGGCCAGCGCGCGCGCGATGCCGATCCGCTGACGCTGGCCCCCGCTGAACTGATGCGGGTAGGCATCGATGCGGCGCTGGGGGATGCCCACCCTCCGCAGCAGCCGCTTGATCTCCTCTTCGCGCGCCGTGAACCCCACGACTCCACGGTTCCGCAGTGGAACGGAGATGATCTGTCGCACCGTCTTTCTGGGGTTCAGCGATGAATAGGGATTCTGAAAGATGATCTGGGTCATGCGGTAGAAGCTGAGCCCCTCCGGAGCCACCTGTCTCGGAGCATCCGACTCGTCGGCGAGGAGGACGGCCTGGGGCCCAGCCAGGTCTGCCGCGCGCGCTTTGTCGTGGAAGATCACCTCGCCCTCCGTGGGCTCGTAGAGGTGGGTGAGCACGTGCCCCAGGGTCGTCTTGCCGCACCCCGACTCTCCCACCAGCCCCACGGCCTCACCGGGGTAGATCTTCAGATCGACGCCGTCCACGGCCTTGACCCACTGATCCTTCCGCCCGGTGAAGAGCTTGACCAGCACGCTGTGCCGGATGGGGAAATGCTTCTTGATTCCTCGCGCTTCGACCAGAGGTTGTCTTGACA
>JASFVG010000524.1:0-3156 GCA_050049955.1 Anaerolineae bacterium
GGTAGTCCCGCAAGACGTCCTCGATCCCTTCCAGCGTCCACCCCGGATTCCGGTTCGGGTTCTCAATCGAACTTCGGGTGGCAAGCAACGTTCCAGCGCCGTTGACGTCGACGCCACCACCCTCCAGCGTGATCGGCGCCCTGAAGAGCGGCGTCGCCGCCATGTCGGCGACTGCCGCTGGCACCTTCGCGTCCTTGTCGTAGGGGTACCGCTCTCCCCAACCGTTGAAGTTCCAGTCGGTGGCGGCCAGGTCGCCGTCGTCATTCATCAGAAAGATCGGTCCACTATCCCGCGCCCAGACATCGTTCGTAGGGAAGATCCACACCTCGATGTTCCCCTGGTCGAAGCGGTAGTACTCCGCTTGCCGGTGGACGTGCTCCCGCCGCCGCTCGTCTGGAACGACGATGTGCACCGTCTCGTGTTGGTGCAGGGCCGCCGTCATGGCTAGCCATACGTGCTCCAGGCGCATCTGGGTGCCCGCAGGCGCGTCGTCGTGCGGCCACTGCAACCACGTGCCCTCGTGTCGCTCCCACTCGGCCGGCATAGAGAACCCGTGGTCCGACGGTGTGCCGATCATCACCGAGCCTCCCCCACCTCGCCCTCAGCCGCCGCCAGGATGCGATCCAGTTCCGCCAACACCTCGTCCGGAAGCGGCCTGGGGTGGTGAGTCTCGTTGATCCGCTCAAACTCCCTCAGGGCCATCTCGCTTGGATCGCGCAGGCCCCCGGTCGAGTCGTACTGATAGAGCACCTGCGAGATCTTCATGCTGCGAAAGCGATCGCGGGTATGCTTCTGCAGCAGGAAATGGCCACGCGGCCCCACATCCGCGATGATGTCCAGGGCCATGTCCGCCGGGTCAAACTCGAAACGACGGAAGTAGTCGTGAACCCCCTCGCAAAGCTCGTGGTCGAGGATCACTTTCTCCGGATAGAGAATCATGGAGCTACCTGTCAGTGCCATGTATCCGCAGATCTCCGCGCCGGCGAGGGGAATCAGCGCAGTGCCACGCCCGGCGTCGCTGCCCGCCTGCCAGTCGAGACGAGGCGAATCGGTACTCGCGCTTCCGGCCCCAAGGCTGGGCACGCCCCAGGCGTGAGCAAGCTGCGTGGCCATCGGGCCTACCGGTGCGGACGGCCCGCCAATGTAGCCGCCCGTTCTCGGGTGCATCAAAGACGTTTCGATCGAGTGGAAAACCGGGGTGCCCGGAGAGGCCAGCTGGAGCAGCACCATACCACTCACCACCTCGGCGTCGCCCATCACCAGCGCGCCGAGCGGGGTGGCGGGAGCGGTCGACCCCATGGTCGGCATGGCCATGAAACTGGTCGGAATCCCTGCCTCGGCGTAGACCAGCGCCGCCTCAATCCCATCCTTGTCCTGGGCCAAGGGGGCAATCGTGCAGATGTTGGCGCAGATGGGCGAGCGCCGCCGCACCTCCTCGGAGCCGCCGGCAACCACCGTCGCCATCTCCACGACGTAGCGCGCCAACCGTTCGGGCACCGTCATCCCGCCTCGCACGTGCTTCAGCGTATTCGTCAACCCGGCGTGGCACTGGTGGAGGAGCGCCGTCCTACCGTAGTCCTGGGCACTGACCGGCGGCCAGTAGAAGCTGAGGAGAGGGAGCGCATCGCACACCCGCGCCATCATCGCCACGTCCTCCTTGGACGAGGGACGTTGTTCGCGAGTCTCGAGGTCAATGGCGTGCACGCCGGTCCCGTCCGTACAGAGGTAGGAGCAGCTTCCGTCCAGCGTCAGATCGAACCGTTCATCGCGTCCCCCCAGCACGAAGGAACGTGGCGCCCTGGACATGGCCTCGTCGACCAGGTCGGGCGCGATGCGAACGACCTCCTTCTCCCAATCGACCGCAGCACCGTGGTCGGCGAAGATTTCCAGCGCCCGCTGCGACGGGACGTGGACCCCGACGTCTGCCAAGAGCTCCCTGCTGCCGTCCCTGACGATCTCCAGCTCGGACTGGCTCAGAACCTCCAGACGGAATGGCGAGCTGACAGGGACGATATCGGGCGTCTCAGAGTAGGCTTGCTCCTCGGTCATTGGGGTAGGACCTCCTGCTTGTTCCCAGCGATGCCGGCAGCCCGGGTTTGCACAACGTTGCGCGCTGCATCTCGGCCCGCAAGCTGAGTGTCGAATGGAATGAGCTCGGATTGGCACGGGTTGCCCTGACCCAGCCAGATGGCGACGGCGTCCAAGTCCATCACGATCGAGAACTGCGTTGCATACTGCTCGACGTCAGGACACCTGGGATCTGGATGGGCACACACGCTTTCCGGGTGGCTGAAGTGATCGGAAAGCACCTCGCGCAGCACCGCTACGTCGATTCTCCCTCTGCGCCCGTCAAGCAGTCGCTGCACTCGCCTCAGTCGGAGCAGGCTGTCAGGTCCGTCCCAGATCCCCACGTCCCTCAGATCGAACCTGAGGTTGGTGAAATGGTTAGTGTGGCTGAACAGTCCAGCATCGGGGAAGTCGATGAACACTCTGGAGTAGTCCCCCGGCGCGGCCTCGACGTTGATCGCTTCTCCGTCGCGGTGGGCAATCAGGTAGTTGGCCGATGAGGCACGCCGATGGCGCGTGATCGCATTCAGCGCCTGGGACGCCCGCTCCGATTCGAGGATGGCGCGGAGGATCACGTGGTAGGGTACAGCGGGCTCACCGCGGTCAGCGTCGGATACAAGCGCGTTGGTGACCAGACCGATACCAGCCGAATTGAGGCCTGTCTTGGCCAGTAGCCCAGCCTCGACCAGGGTTACGAAGGCAGGACCATCATCCGGCTCCGCCTCCAGCACCACCACGTTCCCACCCGTCCCCGGTATCCAGTCCCAGTTCTGTCCCAGGAGTGTGTGTCTATCGGCTGTCGCCTCTGGCAACGCCACAACGGTGGTGCACCCCTCTGCGGCAGCCGGGGACCTGTCTGCAGCCCGGGCGACCGCGGCGAACATCACTTCCGTCCGTACGTTCAACGCCAGAATGTCCTCAAACGCCAGACCTGCACCCTCGGCAATACCCTGCATCTCCTCGAGAAGGTGCTCGCGGTACCCTTCGATGGCCAGAACATAGGTCTTCGCATGCCGGCTGACAGCATCCCAGTCCCAACCAGCGTAGTGCGCGAAGATCCTGCGGTAGGTATCCAGGCTTCCGCAGATC
>JASFVG010000525.1:0-3155 GCA_050049955.1 Anaerolineae bacterium
CGTGGAATACGACCCGGGGGTGACAGCCACCATCACCATGCCTGGCTTCACGGACCGGACCGTCACCGGCATCGACATCCTACACAGTTTCGAGCAACCGATCGTCACCAGCGCGGAGGATGGCGACCTCGTCATCCACGACCTGCTGGTCAAGGACTTCCCTATCCTCCTGCGCATCAGCCCGATTGTGCCACCTGCCTCCGTCCAGATCGACGGCCCGACCGAAGGCGGAGCCCCCACCACCTACAGCTTCACCGCCACTGTCGACCCGATCACGGTCACGGTACCGCTCACTTATACGTGGGAGGCCACGGGACAGTCGGCGGTGACGCACGCGGCAAGCCTGACAGCAACCGATCGTGTGAGTTTCACTTGGGCTACAACTGGCACCAAGACCGTAGTTGTCAGCGCCGGAAATGACGGTGGCGCCGTCACTTGCACGCATCTCGTGACCATCTACGAGCCGCCGGTGGCAGACTTCGTGGCTGCGCCTACCTCCGGGATTGTCCCGCTGACCGTTGTGTTCACCAACACGTCCATCGGCGCCCACACGGACAGCCTGTGGCAGTTCGGTGATGGCCTGACCAGCACGCTGGAGAGTCCAACGCATACCTACGCCTCGGTGGGGTCCTACACTGTGACGCTGTCAATCGATGGGCCAGGAGGAGCCGACGGGGCGATCAGGGAAGCCTACATAACGGTGGAGCCGTACAAGATCTATCTGCCTCTGGTGACGCGAGACAGGGAGGCAAGGAGGCTGCGGGGCGTCACACGAGGATGGCCTACTTTCAGACGAAGGCGCTGAACGAGCGAGGTGCCGAGACGCGACGCGCCTGCTGCCTGATGGAATGGCCAGGGACCGTTTAGTCCCCAGTATTCTCGGCTTGGCAAGGTTGGTGCACGGGTGTATGAGTCCTGTGGTCAGAGAGAGTCTAGCTTCCAGATTCGGCCGCGCCAGGCTTACTCAGCCTTGGAGCGGCTCACCTGTGGAGAGGGCCTCACCTGCGGAGAGGGCCTCAGATCCGTTGAGCTTGGCAGTATTCCGCCGTCGGCGGAATACTGCAGACTGGTGGGTGGCGCAAGGATTGAGGTTGCAGACCCGAAGGTCGGAGGTTAGAGTTCCCCCGAGGGACCTCGAACCCACTCGTCACAGGGTGGGTTTGTCCTTGTCGCGCCGCGCGCGGCTCACCGAAGCCAACCGGCGCACTACATCCGACGTGTTAAGGTTTGGGTCCAAGCGCCGGTCACCTGCAGGACGTTGCCCGAATCGATGAGACACACAGCATGCACGCCCCCTTGACAATTGCCCCCGATTCGGTACACCGGCCATTAGCTGCGGAGCGAACCCTACAACTGAGCACGTCCATCGAAGGACGGCACGTCACAGCCAGAGCCAGTCGCCACCGCTGAAAGACGCAGCAGGGCCGGATCGGATGGGGCCTGTGCCCGGCCCCCCGGACCGACCGATCACACAACGGAGGGAACCGATGAAGAACGTGGCGCTAACGACGCTGTTGCTCGCCGCACTCTTCCTTACAGTGGCGGCATCCGCTTCGTCCCTGGCATCCCCGGAGGACATCATCGAAGTCACCAGCCCCGCTGACGATGGTCCCGGCACGCTGCGTCGGGCGCTGGAGGAAGCTCAGACCGGCGACACCATCACCTTCGACCCGACCGTCTTCCCGCCTACCTCTCCGGTCACCATCTCGGTCACCAGTGAGCTTCCGGCCCTCTGGCGGGGTAGCCTCACAATTGATGCGAGTGACGCCGGTGTAATCCTGGATGGCGGCAGCTTCCCAGGAGACTGGGAACCTGGCCTGCAGATCGTGAACTCGGATGGCAACACCATCCGAGGGCTTCAGATCTCCAACTTCTCCGGCCGGGCTATCGACATTAGTGGTGACTCCCAGTACAACGTGATTGGCGGCGATCGCACCGTCGGCTCTGGGCCGTTCGGCCAGGGTAACCTGCTCATCAAGAACGGGAATGGTATTGTCATGTCGCATGAAGGCACCACCCTCAACACGATCACCGGCAACCTGATCGGCACGGATGCAGCCGGCGCGGTCGGGTTGGGCAATAGCGTCAATGGTGTGTGGATTGTCGATGGCCCTAACGGGAACACGATCGGTCCAGATAACGTCATCGCCTACAACGGGAGACCGGCCATAGAAGTGCAAGGATTCGGATCACTGCACAACACCATCACCCAGAACAGCATCCACGGCAATGGCTGGCAGGGCATCGACGTGGGGGGAAGCACTGGCGCCGAAGTGGTCGGGCCCACCATCTTCGACTTCGACCTGTCGGCCGGCACGGCGACGGGCACCACGTGCCCCGGCTGCTTGGTCGAGATTTTCTCCGACAATGGAGATGAGGGAGGGCACTTCGAGGGCCAGGCAACAGCCGATGGCAGGGGGTCCTTCGCCTTCAACAGGGGAGCAGCTTTCGTCGGCCCACATTTGACCGCCACAGCCACCGACAGGGATGGCACGACGAGCGAATTCTCGCCCCCGACCTCGGGCGCGACCAGATCGCTGACGCTACAGGCGGGGAATGGCCTGACCGCCACTCATCTCCAACACAGGCATTCCCGCGAGTTGCCCGACAATCGCATTGGGTTTGGCTCAGTTGGTCGTTGGTCGCAAAGCCACTGGGATCAACACTTCTATAATGTCGGTCTGAAGCGACTCCGCGTGTTCTTCAACCGCCAGGAACCACCCGCGCAATGGGATGTTCCCGAATTCGAGATACCGGCCGAAGGCGATGCACTGGTGACCAGGCTGGCCGACAACGGCTTCATCATGAAATACTACCTGACGTTCTGGGACAAGGCGACCTATCCCAACGGGGAGGGTTACCCGAGCCCAAGGTTCAAGACGGAGGGGGAGATCGAGAACTATCTGGAGTACGTTCGGTTCATCGTCAACCACTTCAAGGATCGCGTTCAGTACTACGAGCTCTGGAATGAGCCGGATGTTTATACCGTGGGTTCTCAGGGGATTGAGCTGGCTGACTACCTCAACCTGGTCGAGCGGACCGTTCCCGTGATCCGCGAGGAGTATCCCGAGGCCAGGATCGCAGTTGGCGCCGTCTCAGGCATCAGGCACTATGATCCCTACCAGTACCTGCTCGGCATAGTCGAGTCAGACGTC
>JASFVG010000526.1:0-3146 GCA_050049955.1 Anaerolineae bacterium
CTAGCGCTGCTGAGCTTGGGTCAGGCTGGCAGCAGGAGGTCATCGTCGTGGACAACTGCTCTACCGACGGTACGCGGGAGCTGCTGAGTTGCCTAGAATCGCCTGGGGTACAGGTCGTTCTTCATCCGCGGAACCTGGGGAAGAGTGCCTCGATACTGACTGGCGTCGCGAACGCCCAGGGGGAGTACTTCGCTGTCTTCGATGCTGACCTGGAATACGACTCCCGTGACCTGGCTCGGCTGGTTGAGGTTATCGACCCGGCGGAGACCGTCGCGGTGTTTGGCTCCCGGACACGGGGAGGGCGCAGGGTCTACGAGTATGCGGAGAACTACTGGGCAGTACGCTTCCTCACCTGGCTGGCCAACATAGCCTTTGGGGGACGGCTGACCGACATAGCTGTTGGTCTGAAGCTAGCTCGCACAGATATCGTACGTGCCCTTGACCTAAGCGATCGAGACTTCGATCTCGACTTCGAATTGCCCTGTCGGTTGCTCAAGGAGGGCTATGAGATCAAGGAAGTCCCCATTGCCTACTACCCTCGCACCGCCGAACAGGGAAAGGGGCTCGTGGGTTTGCAGGCCTTTCGCACCGGATTCCGCTGGCTATGGCTTCTTCTGAGGACCCGATTCAGCGCGAGCACGAACGCAGTGGGGCCGTGAGATGAACATCGTCGTCACCGGGTCCATTGCCTTCGACTACCTGATGACCTTCCCCGGCCGCTTCGCCGAGCACATCCTCGCTGACCGGATTGACCGGTTGTCCGTGAGCTTCCTGGTGGACGAGATGCGGAAACAGCGTGGAGGATGCGCGGCAAACATCGCCTACAACCTGGCACTGCTTGGGGAGAGGCCGCGCTTGATGGGCAGCGTGGGACGGGACTTCGATGCCTACCGCGCCGCCCTGGAGGCCATCGGAGTGGATACATCCTTGGTCCGTGATGAGCCGGACCTGTTCACCGCTTCCTTCTTTGTCAGTACGGACCTGGACGGGAATCAGATCGCCAATTTCTACACCGGAGCGATGGCCCGAGCACGGGAGCTATCCCTCCACGACCTACCTAAGGGTCGTATCGATCTGGTGATCATCTCCCCGAATGACCCGGAGGCGATGGTGAAGTACGTCGCGGAGTGTCGAGAACTTGGCTTGCCGTACCTGTACGATCCCAGCCAACAGATCGTCCGGCTCTCGGGCCAGGACCTGACGGGAGGCCTCAAAGGCGCGGCGATGCTCGTCGTCAACGAATACGAGTTCGAGATGCTCCGGGAGAAGACGGGTCTGCCCGCAAGCGACATCCGCGCGGCGCCCAGCGGCGCTTGCGTGGTCACCCAGGGGGCGGAGGGATCCCAAATCTGGAGCCACAACGGCACATACCAGATTCCCGTGGCCACACCTCACTCTGCGGGGGACCCCACCGGAGTAGGTGATGCCTATCGCGCGGGCCTGGTCAAGGGGCTCGCTCTAGACCTACCGTGGGACTTGGCGGGAAGGATTGGGAGCGTAGCCGCGTCCTACGCCCTCGAGCAGCCAGGCCCACAGGGCCATTGCTACTCGCTGACCGATTTCCTGACCCGCTACCAGACACATTTCGGGGAGAACCCGGAACTGGTTGCCTCGTTCCCGGTCTGACACTCTGCAAGTCAGCGCTGCCAGGGCGCTTGAGCCGGTCCTGACACAGAGTTTGCCGGCTGGAGCGCAGAACCGCAGGGCGGTGGCGAACGCCAGTCGCGAACCGCAGCCATCGCAACCCGTCCACTACCGCTGACCGCGCACGTGCTCCCGGCTAGAGGGGGCCGCTGAAGCAAAGCGGTAAGTACATCACGTGGCCGGCCCCCCGCCGCACTTCCGAGAGGTTCCCTGCTCGGTCGACGGCACGTACGAAGACTGCGTCGAACGTGTGAGGCTCCCAGTGTATCGGGATTGCCAATACGTGACCGGTAACTGCATATTCCTGGTACGAATGGAAACCGGGGTCATCGCTGACCTGGACCCTGTTTACACCGCTGTTGTCATCGCTTACCGTGGTCCAGAGGACGGCGTTCTCTGACCCTGCACTGACTGGTCCAGACCCCACTGTGTCCAAGATGACCGCCTGACTCACACTTGGCGGAACAGGGTCGAAAATGATGTCGTCATGAACGGGGCCGTGCTGCTCACCAACTTTGCTTCGGAACATCGCATAAACGGTGCTGGGCGTGTGGGGATGTCCTTGAGTGTTCAGTACCCAGTGATAGGTTGTGCCTGCGTCAATCCAGCCTGTGCCCGTCCCAAACCCTGCGCTGTTGCTGATCTGCATATGGGGCGAACTTGCCAGGTCCGAGAGACTCAGCGTGACGGTGGGAACATTGGTGAATTGAGCGCCGTTGTCAATCGTCACCCTGGCCTGTGGGTTGTACGTCGCCGTGGCAACTAGGCGCACCGTATGGCCCAGCTGGTCTGTGAGGTGGGCCACGTTTGCGATCTCGCAGCCTTCCTGCATAGCAGCCGGTGCATCGAACTCCACTACGTACTCGATGATGACCGGTACCCCGGAGACGATCTGTCCGGACCAATGGATTGCACCGTCCATCACCGTCGGTGTTGCGCCGTCGCTAGCCACCGCGCTCCCCGGAACATAGGTCGTGTGGGCTGGGATTGGATCGGTGAGAGTGGCTGTTGCCCGCACGTCGCTACTGTTGCCCAGGATGAGGGTGTAGGTCATCAGGTCGCCGCTCTGCACGCTGGCCGGACTGACCAACTGGCGCGAGCTGGACAAGTCTGGCTGCGCCCGCAGGTCGCCTTCTTCTATCACGACGGTTGCGTGGGCATCCTGCTGACCTGCGGCGTTGGTCAGCGTAACAGCCACCGAGTAGGTCCCCGCGGCGTCAAACCTATGCTCAAGCCAGCTCTGGTTCTCGCCTGTCGGCATGCCGTCCACGGACCAAGTATAGGTGAGTGGCACAGTCCCACGTGCCTGAGCGACAAAGAGGACCACATTCCCGGTGAACAGATCGCCGGCCGGTGTATAGTGAAGCCCGGCGTGTGATACACCCTGCACGCCCTGTACAGCAGTGACGTAGTCGGCCTTGGTCTCCGTCTTTGAGCCGCCAGGTCCAGCGACCGTGAGGGTGACGGTATAGGTTCCGGGTACCTCGTAGGCGTGGCCAGGG
>JASFVG010000527.1:0-3146 GCA_050049955.1 Anaerolineae bacterium
GTGACCATTTCTGATGGCACACCGAACTGGTACGGACTTGGCCCTGTCTCGGTGTTGCCGGCGTACCACCGGCAGGGCATTGGCACATCTCTGATTCAAGAAGGACTGTCACGGCTGAAGGATCTTAGCGCTGCGGGATGCTGCGTTGTGGGGCATCCGGATTACTACAAGAGGTTTGGGTTTGACGACCTTCCCGGGCTCGTGCTTGAGGGGGTTCCACCGGAGGTCTTCTTCGCTCTCTCCTTCGATGGGCGCACTCCCCAGGGCACGGTCGTTTTTCACGAAGCATTCAAGGCAGATGGCCAACAAGAGGGTGTAGGCGACGCTGTATAGCACGCCTGACCCTCGACGTCAGTGCATCAGGCAGAGCGTGACGTTCCCGATTGGGGGTGGAAGCCCCCTTGAGTAAGGACTAACGGTCGATCCCTACTGAGTGTCGCGGGTGCGGTGGAGATGAGAGCCCTCAGGCAGTCCAAAGCTGAGCATCCACTATTCTCGGCTTGTCAAGGTCAGCAAACAGGTGTGCAAATCAGACGATCGGAGGGAGTCTAGGTTCCAGCACCGGAGGCGCTAGACTCGTTCAACCGGAGAGCGAAGGGCCGACCTGCGGTCGGCTTGGCACTATTCCACCGACGGTGGAATAGTGCGGGCTCGTGGATCCTACACAGAGTTGGGGGTTGCGGACCAGAAGGTCACCCCATGCTGTCTCCGTTGTCGTCCCACTTCTCCTAAGCTATCTGCTTGGATCAGCTACGCACAGTGTTGAGAAGGACCACCACGGCGGTGGTCCTTTCTGCGTATGGGGAATCCACGCCTGTCGGATGACGGCGGGGCGCGCTTCTGGTACACTGAGGGCGACGTGAGCGAAACTGGCTCAGGAGCTAGGCGTTCTCGTCACGAGCCTGCCAAACGAACCGCCGCCGGCGAGATTCTGGTGGACGAAAGGAGAAAGACGATGAGACTCAGAGCCGTCAATCTGCTAGTCTTGCTGGCCATATTACTGGGGATCGCGGCGTGTGGCGAGAAGCCAGTTCCTACAAGGACCGTGATTGCGACCATGCAAGCAACGCCCTCCACGGCAGCGGCCACGCCCGAAGCGGAACCCACCGCCGCGCCGACCGAGGCTGTGCCAACCCCCACTGCCACAGCGGTCGTCCCGATGACCCGGCCGGAGGCATACAGCCAGGAGCAGCTGATCGAGGACGCCCGACAGCTCGCCGAGATCATCGAGAATGCTCACCCCGATCCCTACATCCGCGGGGGCGGCAGGATTGCCTTCCATCGCAGGCTGCAGCGACTCCTGGAAGCCATCCCCCCAGAAGGGATGACCAGGGACGAGTTCGTCCGGCTGCTGCGCCCCTTCATAGGTGCTGTCGGCGACGCACATACGGACATACACGATGACTATCCCGTGGATGTCGGCTCTGCGGGAGGGGTGCCTCTCCGTCTTGACATCGTGGAGCAATCCCTCTACGTTGCCGGCGTCCCCCAAGGAATGGACCGGAATCTCATCGGAGCGACCCTGGTCTCGGTCGAGGGCGTGCCGCTTGCCGAGCTGGTCCAGCGCCAGGAGCGGTTGCGGGCCGAGAACTAATACCACGCGCTGTGGGCCCTCGCTAACCAGGCGCTCCGGTACGGGCCGTACATGCAGGACCTGCTCCCTGAACGGCAGGATACCAGCCAGGTAGCCATAGAGCTGCAACTGCCCAGCGGGGAAATCCAAGCGTTCTCCTTCGACCTGCGTCAGACGATGGCTGGCCTGCACACGCCCGAGACACAGGTGACGCTGCCCTCCACGGGTGGGGGCGGCTTTCTCTACGACTTCTGCGATGCGGAGAGGAGAATCGCGTATCTGAGAGTAGATCGCATGACCGACTACCGGGAGGCCTGCGAACAGGGCAGCAGCTCCCCGGAGCGTTGTGCCTCCATCCCTTCGGCGACTGAGACCTTCAGAGACCTGGTCATCGACATGAAGGCAGCAGGAAGCAAGACGCTCATCGTCGATCTGCGGGACAACGACGGCGGGAACTCGGCGATGGGCGATATCCTGATCTATTTCCTCTTCGGAAAGGACACGCTCCTATCGGTTATGACAGCCTCCTTTGCCGAAGGAGGGAGCATGGTAAGGAGGTACTCCAGCCTGTACCTGGAGTCCACGGGGATAAGCCTGGAGCAGCTCAACCAGGGTCGCGCCGTGCCCTTGCGCGCTGGGGACTACGACTTGACCCTGGATTTCACCGGCGACGCAGAGAGGTTCCAGGCGCTCCTTCCCCAGGTGCCGGCCCTTTATGAGGAGCGTGCCCGAGAGATGCCCACGTTCGGCGCTGAGTATGTCGCGGGAACGTACGCCGGCTACTATCCCCCGGACAAGGTGGTGGCACTGGTTACGCCCGGGACGTTCAGCGCCGCTGAAACCATGATGCGCTATCTGTACCGGGCGGGCGCCACCTTGGTCGGTACTCCCTCTGGCCAGGCGGCCAACTGTTTCGGGAACCAAACGTTGTGGTATCTGCACCACACCCACATTGCAGGAGGCGTCTCCACAACCTACTACGGCGAGTTCCCCAATGACCCGGAGATGGGCCGCGTCCTTCCGATGCACTATCTCTTGACTTACGAGCAATTGGCGTCCTACGCATTTGATCCCAACGCCGAGTTCCTCTACGCCCTGGAGCTGCTGCCCCAACTGGGCGAGTAGGACAAAGGAGGTAATGGTGCAAAACAGGGTTGCCCCGAGTGCAATCCTGGTTACTTAGCCAGTTGGTTGTGGTGGGCCGACAATCGAGCCGACGGAGGAGGCTCGGGCTAAGGATCTGTAAGGTGTTCCCACAATGGCGGCCCGGTCTTGTCCTACTGCACGGCGGCTTTTCCAGCAGGTGACTGGATCGTTCCGGACCTTTGGCTTTGGAGCAGTTAGCTGCCCATTGATCTGCAGTCTGATGACGATTTCGGACATACCGTCTTCTTATGACCCGCGACAATTGGGAGGTTTGCTCGTCCTCGTGCGGGTTCCAGCTTCCTTGATGGCCGCCATCCTGGCGACTCTGATCACGCATGGGAGGGAAGGTGTACTGACCCCCAAAAACTGGACAGGTCCGATAGTTCACATAGACTCTGTCCGAAGGGGGAAACAGAATGGCAAAGCG
>JASFVG010000528.1:0-3119 GCA_050049955.1 Anaerolineae bacterium
GCTTGATCGGGCAACTGAACGCAGGGCTGCTTAGGCAAAACGATGGCTTTACCCGCAAGCTGACCCTCGTTTCCGCCCCGGCCGGCTTCGGCAAGACGACCCTTCTGAGCGAGTGGACTACGCACTGCGGCCACCCGGTCGCGTGGCTCTCGCTCGACGACGGCGACAACGACCCGGCTCGCTTCCTGGTCTACCTGGTCGCCGCCCTCCAGACTGTCCACCGCGAGGTTGGAGAGGCAGCTCTGGCCGCGCTCCAGTCCCCGCGACCGCCCAGCGCCAAGGCTGTCCTGACAGCCCTGATCAACGAGGCAGTGGCAGTTTCGGATCATACCATCCTCATTCTCGACGACTACCACCTCATCCGAGCCCAGCCAGTACACGATGCGCTCACCTTCCTGATGGACCACCAGCCACCGCACCTCCACCTCGTCGTTGCCACCCGCGCCGACCCGCCCATACAGGTGGCACGCCTCCGAGCCCGGGGCCAGTTGACGGAACTACGGCAGTCGGATCTTCGCTTCGACGCCGCAGAAGCGGCTACCTTCCTCAACTCCTGCGCGGGATTGGCGCTCTCGATCGAGGATGCCGCCGCCCTCGAAGCCCGCACCGAGGGTTGGATCGCCGGTTTGCAGATGGCTGCTCTAGCCATGGCGGGCCAGGGCTTCGAGAGCGGGCCCGTCGACACCGCGCAGTTCGTGCGTGCTTTCACCGGCAGTGACCGCCATATCCTAGACTACTTGGTCGAAGAGGTTCTTCAACACCAGCCGTCGTCCATTCAGGACTTTCTGCTCCAGACATCCATCCTGGACCGTATGACTGGCACCCTGTGTGACGCGCTCCTGTGTGGGGGCGTGGAGATGCACCCGGCCCCGGTGGACGCCGCTGCCCTTGACGATCCGACGCCCGGCCCGTCCGCCTCCGGCCAGGAGACCCTCGAATACCTTGAACGACACAATCTCTTCGTGGTGCCGCTGGACGGCCAACGATGCTGGTATCGCTATCATCGTCTGTTTGCGGACTTGCTCCGACACCGGCTACGGCGTGCCCGGCCGGAGCTGCTCCCTGTGTTGCACGCCCGAGCCACCACCTGGTACGAGGCCCATGGCCTGACGGAAACCGCGATCGGGCACGCCCTGTCCGCAGGGGATTTCGCGCAGGCGGCCCACCTAGTCGACGAAGCGGCGGAAGACACCATGCTCCGGGGTGAGTTCGCGACATTCCGCGCGTGGGCCGAGGCCTTGCCCGAGGATGTGCTGCGCGCTCGGCCCCGCCTTGGCATCTTCCAGGCCCTGGCCATGGTCCTGGACGGTCAACCGCTGGACCTCGCCCGATCCCTTCTGCAGGGGGCAGCGGGTGCGGACAAAGATGGTTCGTTCGCTGGGGAGGTCGTCGCCTTTCGCGCGCTGATCGCTTCCTACCAGGGCGCAAGGGAGCGCAGTGCCCAGCTTTCCCAACAGGCCCTCGAGCTCCTTTCGGAGGATAGCCTGTTCTTTCGCAGTTTCGTCGCCGGGTTCATGGGCCTCAGCCATCTCTACGTAGGTGACATCGGGCCAGCAACACAGGCATTTGAAGAGGCGGTCAGAGTCAGCCGGAAGACGGGCAATGCCACCATAGCCGTCCTCGCGCGTTGCCATCTCGCCGAGCTCTCACTGCTCCAGGGCAAGACGCAGGCCGCCCAAGCATGGTACGAGGCAGCAATTGCGGCGGCCAGTCAGGATCCCGGGCGCCACCACCCTATCGCCGGCGTAGCGCTGATCGGGCTTGGACGGTTGGCATTGGAGCGATTCGACCTCGACCTGGCAGAGAGTCATCTCAAGCAGGGCATCGCCCTGGCCGCCAGATGGGGTGAGGCTGGGACGATCACCGGGTACACAGGCCTGGCCCGGGTTCGTCAGGCCCAGGGTTCCGAACAGGCCGCCCTTGAGGCCGCACAGAAGGCGCTGACGGCCGCCCGGAAGTTCGACGCCATGGAGATCGACGATATCGGCGCGGCGCTCTGCCAGACCCGCCTGTGGATCGCGCAGGGCAATCTGGAGCCCGTGAAACGTTGGGTTGAGGAGCGCGATCTCACCTACGTCCTTAGCTCCGAGACCCTGAGGCAGGAGATCGAGTCCGCATACTCCCTGTATCGCTTCAGCGAGTACATCGCGTTGGCCAGGCTCCTCGTTGCTGAGGGCCGCCCGCGGGACGCGCTCGCCCTGGTTGAACCACTACTCCATACGGCCGAGGACGCTGGGTGGGTTACCTACTGTGCCGAGGCCCTGGCCGTCAAGGCCCTGGCTTTGCAGGCACAGCGGCAGGTTGAGCCAGCGATTGCCGCGCTCGAGCGCGCCCTCTGCCTGGGCAAGCCTGGAGGCTTCGTCCACCTATTCGTTGAGAAGGGCCAACCGATGGGCGACCTGCTGCGTACCGCTGCGTCACGTGGCATGATGCCCGAGTACACAAGTGAGCTGATTGCTGTGTTGGCCGCGTCAGCGTATGGGCGCCGCAGTGACGCGCCAGCCGCCCCCGCCGACCAGCCCTTGGTCGAGCCCCTCACCGAGCGTGAGGTGGAGGTGCTTCGCCTTCTGCCCACCCATCTGTCGAGTACGGAGATCGCCGAAGAGCTTCTCATCTCAGTGCATACGGCTCGCTTCCACATCAAGAACATCTACGCCAAGCTCCACGTACACAACCGCGCGGACGCCGTTGCCCGAGCTCAACGCCTAGGCCTGCTCTCGCGCTAGCCCCCCCGTTGCACCCACTCGCCCCACGACTGCGCGTGTGGCCACGAGGCCACGGCGGCGCGGTCGTCGAGCGTGCCTCAGTCCCACTTGGCCCAGCCACCTCACGTCCACCCCGGTGGGTAGTGGGTGGCTCATCCTCGAAACCACCTACCTGACTACCCACTCTGAGTGATGACAACCTACCCACCTCGCCGCTACAATGCCTACACGGTCCGCCAAACTGGGCCTGTTGAATCGGCACCCAATGAGGAGACGCAGTCGATGCCCCAATTCTACGTGGTCAAGGTGGTGGGCGCACTGACCGACAGCTGGTCGGACTGGTTTAGTGATATGGAGATCCAGGTGCATCGCACGACTCACGGCCCAACCATCACCACGCTCACTGGCCCCGTC
>JASFVG010000529.1:0-3119 GCA_050049955.1 Anaerolineae bacterium
CCCCTCTCATGGAATGTTCGTTGAGTCCACGTCTTGTGGGATGCTCTGCCGGCGACTGGGGTCTGGACGGGTGACAGAAGTGTCCAAGACCAGTGCCTTCTGAGATAGCAAGAGACGCTCGGCCAGTGGCGACTTTCCCACAACTCCTCTGTCTCCCTTGAGGTTCGATGTGAGGCCAGCCCGCCGGATTCTACTCGGGCCCGGCGTTTGCGCAAGCCTGCCTGCATGTGGACCCCGCTTGTCCAGAGGTTCGCTCTAGGCGGACTGGACGCCCCTGTGACTGCTCCCGCCCTCCCGCTCGGCCCAGGTGGGTTCAAACCCAGGCTAGGGTTGGGGCTGAGGGCCCTGCCGCAAGGCCGACTCCTGCGCGTTCCTATCGCCCGGTCACCAGAAACACGATGCCTAGCAAGACTAAGACGGCCATGGTCCCGGCGCACATCCAGGCGAGGGAAATCGGTGGCTCGAAGCACCTACCTCCTGGTCCCCGCAGGCCACGGTGAGCGAAAAGACATTCCAGTGATCCGGCGCCCTCGCGTCCTACGGCCCGGTCGAGGTGCTTCGAGCCGCCAGCATACCCGGCTGGCTGTTCAGGCATTGGCCCTCATCATAGGTCACGGATCAAGCCGCTTGCCCCCAGCTGCTCTCAGCCCCTTCTCACTCACGGTGGAGCGACGGCTCGAATTACCCTACTGGTCAACGATGAGCGCCTGTTCGCGGGCAGGAAACCGACGAGCGCGGGCAGTCCCCCTCCACCGCTGAGATGATCTCCCGATTGACGCCAGGTCATGTGCATCGGCGTACCTTGGCCCGGTTTCGATGCTCCCGGGACAACCCGCGAGACGTGCCGGCGGGTTCCGCCGTACCGGGGCTGGCCGACCCTGACCACCGATCCTCGCCCCGCCCGAAAGCTGCTTTGAAACCGAAGCGACGATCGATGCGATGCGTACCCTGTTGTACCCGAAACTGCTGCTTGCGCGATTAGCAGCACCCGTGACCCGCATCACGGTTGGCGGAATGAGAACGTCGTGGTGCTCCCGGCGCTAGAACGGATATCCTCTAGTTCCTCGGCAGCCCTTGAGGGCGGCGATCTCGCCGCAGTGGGCAGTGATATGCCAGACGACAAGGATCTCGAGCATCTGCCCCAGACTGAACTCGCCGACAGGGGGTGTCCATCGTTTTCTCCAAGGCCTCTGGAGTGAGAGCTGTCAGCAAGCTCTGGACCCCTTGGGCAACCGCACGGGCGTAGTCTTGCAGCGCAGGCAGATCCACGCGGATGGCCCGCATCTCTGCTCCCGCGTCCTTCTCATCCTCAGGCGCCAAGGTGGTCACCACCCTCTCTTGCCATCCGGCGGTTCTGCTCAGAGGCGCCTGCCCCATACCCCAACGATTCACGGACTCATCTACGCTCGATATCACGTGCCAATAGGTCGCACCGATGGGGTTCGCGATGCCTGGCGGTATCCAATCTGCCTGCTCCTGGGTCGGGCCAGCAGCGACCTGTTCAAGAAGCTCGAAGGCGTGGCCCGATGAGAACCTGATCAATTCTACAGTGTTCGTTTTTTCCCTCCTTGCCACATACACCCAGTGGAACGACACGGATTTTGCAGCCTTCTAACGCTGTCAAGAGAACACCGATTCGCCTTGGGCCGCGGCTGCAGTGTGTGCGCAACGCCTGCTCAAGCCAAACACGGCCAGCTATCAGGACACGCCGACACCTTGCGGTTGCGTCATGAGCACGCCTATATCCTGAGCCCGCGGTCAGGTTCGCCTGAACACCGAGCAGCCTGCGTGGACAATGGAATTGCACCTGATGCTAAAGATAGCCGGATTCCTGCGCCAGTGCGAGCGCCCGATCGAGGGAGATGCGTGCCGATTCCGATTCGCCGCGTTCCCATGCTTGAACTGCTTCTTCTACCTCCGCTGTAAGAGTGTCGGGCAGGCGCTGCTGGGTCGTTTCGAGTAGAAGGGGCACATACCCGCATGCCTCGGCGGTGTGGCCTTGAGCCAAGGCCACGGCCATCAGAGCCCAGAGCGCCGTCCACTGCAGGGAGCAGCTCGCGAAGCCGGCCGGAAGTTGCTGCCATGTGGTCAGAGCAGCGCGTCCCTCCTCCTCAGCCCTCGAGACGTCCCCCTCCCGCCAGGCCAGCCAAGCCAGGTTCGCCCGAGCCGTCCCAATGTACTCGAGCATCTCCGACGCATTCGCCGAGGTCAGGCTGCGGGACGCGCATTGGCGGACTTCGGCTGCCGGCCGCGCTTGAAATAGAGGACGGTGAGGTAGGTCAGGCAGCGCGCCTGGTGCACGATATCTCCGGTCCGCTCCGCAAGCGCCAGAGCCGTCTGCATCTGTCTATCTGCCCCATCGAGGTCTCCGGCCCATCGCTGGTTGAAGCCCAGCACGAATCTCGCCCAGGCGATGTGACTCAGGTCTTCGTTCTCCAGGCTGATGGCCAGCGCCGTGTGACAGAGGTCCAGCGTCTCCTGCGACACGGCATAGCGGTCGCGCCTGGCGTACATCGTCGCCAGGGAAAGGAAGAGGCTGATGCGCTGGCTGGGCGTCCCGCGCTCCTCTACCGTCGCGCGTACCTGATGGGCTAGTTGGGATATCTCACGCCATCTACTCAGCCAGTAGTTGAGCCACATGCGCTCCAGCTTGATCTGCACCCATTCTTCCCACCAGGCCTGGACGATGCCCGTTGGAGTCGATCCCAAGGTGATCTCGGCCAAGTCGTATGCCTCAAGCGCCTCGTCGTGCCGTCGCTGGAAACGATTGATGTTGCCCAACTTGCGATGGAGGCGGGCCTGCCAGGGTTCGTTGCCCTGCGGGACGTCAGTCAGGGCGTGGTGATAGGCTGCTTCTGCCTCCTTGTGCTCCCCAGTCCACTCCAGGACATCACCCAGACTCTCGTTGATTCGGGCCAGCAACTCGCGGCGCCGGCCCCTGCCGGGCTCGCGTGCTGGCACCTCCTGGAGCAGGGCCTGTGCGCGGCGGAAGTGGTCGACCGCCTCCCGATTGCCGTACAGCTGGCGGGCCCTCTCCCCGGCCTCACAGAAGTAGGCGCCTGCCTTCTCGACCATCCCCGCTGCCTGGAAGTGCCGCGCCAACTGTACCGCCATCCCCT
>JASFVG010000530.1:0-3119 GCA_050049955.1 Anaerolineae bacterium
CTGGAGACGGGGGGTAGGCACTAGAGGGCTAGCAGCGAGAGCACGGAGGCGGGGAAGGGAGGTGGCCGCAGGTGGGCCAGTCACCGACTCAGCCAGGCTCGTGTGTTGGGCATGCGTGGGACTGTACCATGCCCACACTGGCTTGTCAAGGCCGCCCTGTCGATGATGGTCAAGCTTCCCCAATCGTTCCCCTCGGACTCAGTAGGCCCGGTGTTCCGTCCGGGCGATAATCTCCTCCTGGAGTGCCAGGGTCAGGTCGCAGAAGTAGTCGCTATAGCCGGCCACCCGCACGATCAGGTCACGATACTGCTCTGGGTTCTCCTGTGCAGCTCGAAGGGTGGCCGTATCGACCACGTTAAACTGGACGTGATGTCCATCCATCTTGAAGTAGGTACGGATCAGCTGGACGAATTTGCTCAGACCCTCATCGTCCTGCAACAGATCCGGGGTGAACTTCTGGTTGAGCAGCGTGCCCCCTGTCCGGACGTGATCCATCTTGACCACCGACTTGAGCACTGCTGTGGGCCCGCGCCGGTCCGCGCCCTGCACGGGCGAGACACCCTCGGAAAGCGGCATCCCGGCTCTTCGGCCGTCGGGCAGGGCGCCGATCACAGACCCGAAGTAGACGTGACAGGTCGTGGGCAACATGTTGATCCGATAGGTGCCCCCACGGGGGGTCGGTCGCCCATCAACGGCGTCGAAGTAGGCGTCGAAAACGTCCACCATCACAGCGTCGGCATAGTCCTCGTCGTTTCCATACTTCGGCGTGCGGTTGAGCAGCAATTGGCGCAGCCGCTCGTTCTCGAGCCCCTCAAAGTCTTCACGCAGCGCGTCCAGCAGTTCCGCCATCGACAGGGTGCGCTCATCGAAGACGTGGTACTTGATGGCCGTCAGCGCATCGGCCATCGTACCAAGCCCCACTCCCTGGATGTAGTTCGAGTTGTAGCGCGCGCCGCCGTCGTGGTAGTCCCTGCCGGTGGCGATGCAGTCGTCGGTCAACAGGGACAGGAACGGTGCTGGAAGGTAGCGCGCGTAAAGGCGCTCGATGACGTTGTTGCCACGGATCTTGACGTCCACGAAGTGTTTCAGCTGCCGACGATAGGCATCGAAAAGATCGTCGAAGGTCTCGAAAGCGGCAGGATCACCCGTCTCGAGCCCGATGCGCTTCCCGGTGCGGGGATCAAGGCCATTGTTCAAGGTGATCTCCAACACCTTGGGCATGTTGAAGTAGCCGGTCAGGATGTAGCTCTCCTTACCGAAAGCGCCGGTCTCGATACAGCCGCTGGTGCCCCCGGCTCGGGCATCCTCGACGGACTTGCCCTGACGCACCAACTCCTGCACGACGAGATCGCAGTTGAAGAGATCGGGCTTGCCCATCCCCTCGCGGATCACCTCTGCAGCATGTAGGACAAAGTGCTCCGGGCTCTTCTTGCTGACCTGGACGGAGGGGTTGGGCTGTACCTGATGCATGGCGGCGATGACGTCCAGCATCAGATGCGAAAGCTCGCTGACCCCATCGGACCCGTCCTGCTTGAGCCCGCCCAGGTTGATCTGGACGAAGTCAGTGTAGGTGCTGCTCTCCTGGGCCGTGACGCCCACCTTGGGCGGCGCTGGCTGGTTGTCGAACTTGATCCAGAGGCACTGCAGCAGTTCCTCGGCTTGCTCGTGCGTGAGCGTGCCATCCGCAAGTCCCCGCTGGTAGAAGGGATTGAGGTGCTGATCCAGGTGACCGGGACAGAAGGCGTCCCAGGGATTGAGCTCGCTGGTGACGCCTAGATGGACGAACCAGTAATACTGCAGCGCCTCCCAGAAGTCGCGCGGCGCGTGGGCTGGAACGTAGCTGCAGACCTCGGCGATGCGCTCCAGCTCCTGTCTGCGCCCTGCGTCCGCCTCGCCCTCCGCCAGTTCGCGGGCCAGCTCTGCGTGGCGCTCAGCGAGGCGGATCAGGGCGTCGGCGCAGATGGCCATCGCCTTGAGCTGCTCTTGCTTGTCATGCGCGTGGGGATCGTTAAGGTAGTCCAAGCTCCCGAGATGGTCCTCTATCTCGCGCTTGAAGTCGAGCATACCCTTGTGGTAGATTTTGTCGTCGAGCACGGTGTGACCTGGCGAGCGCTGCTCCATGAACTCGGTGAAGACGCCGGCCTCGTAGGCAACCCTCCACTCCTCGGTCATCTCCCTGAAGATGCGCTCCCGCATGGAGCGACCCCGCCAGAAGGGGATGATGGTCTCCCTGTAGACCCTTCGAGCCTCGTCATCGACGGCGAAGGCGATCTTCTCCCGCGAGTCCAGCACCTCTAGGTCCTCCATGGTATGGCAGCAAAGCTCTGGAAAGGTGGGGGCGGCCTTGGGAGCAGGGCCTTTCTCACCGACGATCAGCTCCCCGTCGCCGATGGTGACCGCCTTATGCTCCATCAGGTGCCGGAAGGCCAGCGCGCGGCGTACAGGCGCCGAAAGAAGCTCCCGGTTCTGCCCGTAGAATCCGGTCAGCAGCTCCGCCCGCTCGGTTGAGAGGGTTGGTGTGGCGGCCCGGCTCTGCTGCCTCAGACGTACGATACGTTCAGTCATCGCCATCGTTGGAAGCCCCTCATACTAGTGAAGCCAAAGCTCCTCTCCAACTCAACCTCCTATTCTCACCGGTAGGTCGAAACGACGAAGGGCCTCCGCTATCTCCACCATTCGCCCGTCGGATGGCGGTGGGGTATCGGGCATGGTGCACGCCTTCCCCAAGCCGCGGTACTTGTCCCGTCCAATCCGGTGGTAGGGCAGCAGATCCACCCGCTCCAGGGACGGTAGTTGTAGAGCGAACTGGCCCATCTCCTGCAGGTTCTCGTCATCGTCGTTGATGCCGGGTATGATAGGGACCCGGAGCACGATGCGATGACCGCCTTCCGAAAGAGCCGACAGGTTCTCCAGGATGCGCTCATTGGAGACGCCCGCGGATTCCCGATGCCTCTGGGCGTCCATCAGTTTGAGGTCGTACAAGAAGAGATCAACGTTCCCGCGCAACCTGTCCAGCTCGCTCCAGGGGGCGAACCCGCAGGTATCCAGGGCCGTGTGCAGGGCCCGGTCCTTGCAGGCCCGAAGGACCTGATGTAGGAACTCCGGCTGCGCCAGCGGTT
>JASFVG010000531.1:0-3091 GCA_050049955.1 Anaerolineae bacterium
AGGTGGACGCACAGCAGGACACAGGTTTCTCGTGGATAGACCTGCTGATCAATTTCCTGCCGCTCGTCCTGCTGGGTGGCTTTGTCTACTTCTTCCTCCGTCAGATGCGGGGTCGTGGTCAAGACGCGTTCTCTATATTCTCTATGCGGCAGAGTCAGGCCAAACTCTACGACCGCCGCGAGGAGGGGACCACCTTCGATGACGTAGCCGGAGTGGAGGGTCCGAAGACCGAGCTGCGAGAAATCGTGGCGTTTCTGAAGCACCCGGATCGCTTCCAACGCCTGGGCGGTGAGATACCCACGGGCGTGCTGCTGGTGGGGCCGCCGGGTACGGGGAAGACGCTGCTCGCGAGGGCCGTGGCCGGCGAGGCCGAGGTGCCCTTCTTCAGCATCACCGGCTCCAACTTCATGGAGATGTTTGTGGGCGTGGGTGCCTCCCGGGTGCGGGGGCTGTTTGAGGAGGCCAAGGAGGCTTCCCCGAGCATCATTTTCATCGATGAACTGGATTCCATCGGTAGGCGCCGTGGCGCTGGGATCGGCGGGGGTCACGACGAGCGTGAGCAGACCCTCAACCAGCTCCTGTCTGAGATGGACGGGTTCGAGCCCCACCAGGATGTGATCGTGATGGCGGCCACAAACCGACCCGATATCCTGGACCAGGCCCTGCTAAGGCCGGGGCGGTTTGACCGTCGGATCACCGTCGACCTTCCGACTCTCCGGGACCGCGAGGCGATCCTGAAGATTCACGCCAGGGACAAGAAGCTGGCGGACGGCATTGACCTCGAACGCGTAGCTCGCGGGACGCCGGGCTTCAGTGGCGCGGACCTGGAGAACCTGCTGAACGAGGCGGCTCTGCTTGGGGCGCGCGAGGACAAAGAGGCCGTCGAACAGGAGGACATCGAGGAGGCCCGGGACAAGGTGCTGATGGGTTTGGAGCGCGAGAGCCTGGCGCTGACGGATGACGAGTGTGAACTGCTGGCCTATCATGAGGGTGGGCACGCGGTCCTGGCGGCTGTCCTTGCGCACACCGATCCTATTCACAAGGTCACCATCGTACCGCGGGGTAGGGCGATGGGCGTAACCCAGCTACTGCCCGAGCGGGAGCGGTACGTCTACCATCGTGAGTACATGATGGATCGGCTGGCGGTGATGATGGGCGGACGCGCGGCAGAGGAGGTGGTACTCGACACCTACACCAGCGGTGCTGAGGATGACCTGATGCAGGCGACTGAGCTGGCCCGCAGAATGGTGCTCAGCTGGGGGATGAGCGAGCGGCTGGGGCATATGGCGTTCGGGGGGCGCCAACAGCAGGTGTTCCTGGGCGAGGAAATCGCACGCCGGCGGGAGTACAGCGAGCAGACCGCGCGAGAGGTCGACGAGGAGATCAAGCTCATCCTCGACCGGGCCTATGATCGGGCCGTCCAGACGCTTAGAGAGCATCGCGAAGGGCTCGACCGTCTCGCGAAGGCGCTGCGGGAGACGGAGGAGATCACGGGCGACGAGGTGTTGGAGATACTCGGTATTTAGGCACGGGGGCATTGACGTATCGGCAACTGGAGGCCATAGTGTGGGCAGGTTGGATGGCCAAGCACGGCTGCACCCAAATGGAAGGGGGTCCTTGTGGAGATTTCCAGTCGAGCGTTCAAGCGTTGTGATGTCGTTGAGGCAAGCGGTCGGGTTGATGCCGCGACGGCACGGCAGCTTGAGGCCGCACTCAGCGCTATCACTGAGGCGGGAAGGTACAACATCGTGCTCGATATGAGCGGTGTCGACTTCATCTCAAGCGTCGGGCTGCGAGTGCTGATTGACGCCAGACGACAATGTCGGCGATACAATCGCGGCGACTTGGTCCTGGCTAGTCCGTCAGCAAACGTCAACAGGACCCTGGAGCTGGCAGGGTTCCATACCCTCTTCGAGGTGTACGAGACGACTCTGGAGGCTGTCGGCAGCGTATAGCGTCGCTGTCGGCGAGGACCGGGCGTCTTCGCCACCGATTCCAGCCTGTCTGGCGCTGCAACTGCCCAACCTGTGGGCAGCGTGGCGATAATGGCGCATGCCATAGAGTCCATGCGCGGAGGCAAGGCTGCAGGCCTGTTTGGGAACCTGCTCATCGGGAGCTGCACCTTTCATCGGGAGCTGCACCTTAGTGGGATATGGAAAGCGGCTGCTGGTGTCTGCGTGCTTGTGGTGACGAGATCTGAACTCTGGGGCACCAGCCGGTGCTGCCAGGGCTGGGCGACTCCGTATGAGTCCTGGTGGCGTCGTCGTCCACGCCGAATGGGGCGGTAGGTAATGATTGTGGACCAACTGCTGAACGTGAGCGCGCGAAAAGGTCGCCCGAAGCCTGCTTTGACGGCCATCCGGCGGTGGAAGGCCAGCGTCTTTCGTCTTCCGGGCAGGCTCTCGGCCTCGCTCACTCCTCTCTTCGCTCTCACCTGTGCGCTTTCGCTATCGACTACGGCCAGTTCTGGCTCGACCTTTCTCAGACATGAACGGCTTGGGATAGCCGTAACCAATGGGGAACACGGCCAGTGCATAGCCGGCAGCGCCGTCGAACCTGGGCCAGTTCACCTGATGCAGGGACCAGCCGTGCGCAATGACATCAGGTTCGAGCGGATCTCACTAGCCGAAGGGCTGTCTCAGAGTGTCGTGATGAGCATCCTTCAGGACAGGCGGGGGTTCATGTGGTTCTGCACCCAGGACGGACTGAATCGGTACGACGGCTATGTGTTCAAGGAGTACCGTCACGTCGAAGGAGACCCCGCTACGTTGAGTGACAGTTTCGTTCGAACCGCCGCGGAGGGCGCTGGCGATGTTGTCTGGCTCGGTACAAACAGCGGAGGGCTCAACAGACTGGACTTGGCCACAGGCAACATCACGCACTACCGGAACGATCCCGATGATCCCGACAGTCTGAGCAACAACGTCGTCGCGGACGTGCTTGAGGACGACCAGGGAATAGTCTGGATCGCAACGCTCGGTGGGGGCCTGAATCGGCTTGATCCGGACGCTGGAAACGTGGTGCGCTACCAGAACGACCCGGAGGATCCGGAGAGCCTGGCACACGATACTGTGTGGTCGATTCTCCAGGA
>JASFVG010000532.1:0-3075 GCA_050049955.1 Anaerolineae bacterium
GCCATCGCCTCCAGTACAGGCAGTCCGAAGCCCTCATACAGGGAAGGAAAGGCGAAAAGGGCTGCATGCCGATAGAGCGCCGGAAGATCCTGGTCGTCGACAAACCCTACAAGACGCACGGAATCGTGCTTCTCCACCTCGCCCACCAGATCCTGGTAGAGCCATCCGCGCCCGCCGGCGATCAGCAGCTGCACGCCCATCCTCTTGGACACCTCGGAACGGCAGAATGCCTCGATCAGCCTCCCGTAGTTCTTCCGCGGCTGAAGGGTGCCCACACTGAGGATGTAGGGGCAATCGCCGATGGCATAGCGCTCGCGTAGAACTTGGCTCTCACCTGGTTCAGGATAGGGCCGGAATCGATCCTCGACGCCGGGGTAGACCACTGTCACGCGGTCCGCTGGGACAGAGAAAAGCTTGGTGAGGTCGGACCGGGTGTGGGCGGAGTCAGCCAGCACCAGGTCGGCACGATCGATAGAACGCGGCACTACACTCTCCAAGTAGCGCCGCAGCGCTGGCACGAACGCCTCGGGATGGTGGACAAAGGATAGGTCGTGCACAGTAAGGAGCGTCCGACAGGCCCGGCGCGTCGGGGGCAGCGCGAAATCCGGTGAATAGAGGATGTCCACGGGTCCGGTGACGATCTCGGCTGGGATGGGCAATCGAAGGCGATGCCAAAGGCGCGCTACCCAGTCGTCGCTCAGGGGGATGTGGCGTATCGTCGTCCGAGAATGCATCTCCGCCAAAGCGGGAGGGCTTTCCCGGCGGACAGCGGCAGGGGCGTGGACAGATGCCGCGCCATTGGAGACGGTGCGAAGCCGATCAATCTCGCCCCGCCAACGATCCCTGGACAGCCCGCCGATTGCGGCGAACACGACGTAGTGATGTGGGCTGCCTAGCTTGAGCAGTGCGGCAACGAGCTCGCGCGTATATCGTCCAATGCCAGCACGTTGGCGCACGGCGGAGGTGTAGTCGATGGCGACGCGCATAACCTATGAGGCCAGATTGGCGACTAGCGGGGCGAACATGGTCGGCTCTTCACTCTGCCCTGGTCGGTTCCCCGAAGCAGATGAGGCAGCTCACCCCGGGAAGCGCATCAGTCTACGTGGCTGAAGGTCCACAGCCGGTTGACAAAGAAGTTCCAGAAGAGCACGACGGCGGTGGCCAGCACCTTGGCCGCGTTGTAGGCCAGGTCGAAGTGGGTCATGCCTATACTCAGTGCCAGCAGGCTCATCGGGCCGGCAAACAGTCCCATCTCTCCAAGAACCCAGCGGTCGGAGCCGTAGAAGATGATGGTGTTTATCCCAAGGCCGGCCGCGTTGACGACGACGAACTGAGCAAACTGCTTGGCGAAGGGCTCGCCCCGGGTCTCCGGATACACCCACAGTCGATTCCAGACGAAGTTGCTGATCACGGCTAGCGTGAAGGAGCAGGTGTTGGCGACGACCTTGGGGAATCCTGCGAGCTGGACCAGCAGGTTCAGGGTGCCGAAGTCGATCACGGCCCCCACCGTTCCGACTACGGCGAACTTGAGGAAGCGCTCGACTTCCTTCCGGTTGCTAAGCGTGAACGTGCTAAGCTTCGCAATCATACGTTGAACCCACACGGTCAGCCTGCTGACCGAGAAAGCCCAGTAGCCCCAGCATCACGCCCACATGCAAGTGAACGTTGTTCACATAGAGGTTGTCGAGGAGGTGGTGGACGCTGAGATGTGTCCAAGCACCCAGAAGCCCCAGGCTGAGACCCCGCGCAAGACCACTAGCGCGGCGCGTGATACGCCAGGTCTGCCATAGGGCAGTACCCCATAGAACCAGGTAGCCAACCAGGCCCATGAGCCCGGTTTCGGCAGCAAGATTGAGGTAGTAGTTGTGCGCGTGGCCCAAGGCAATTGGCCAGTTGATCAGGGCAAAGCGCGGGTAGGCCGCTTCGTAGCAACCAAAGCCAATTCCAGTCCACAGATCGTGTCGCAGCATCGCAAGCCCTGCCTGCCAGTGCGCCAGACGCTCCACGACCGCGTAGTTCGCATCGTTGATTGGCATGCCGCGCACGTCCTCGAAGCGAAGTTCCTGGACGAAACTCGTAAGCCGGGCGGCAACGGCCGCCGGCAGCCGTCCCGAGGCAAGCAGCGCCAACCCGCCGATGACCAGTGCACCGATCAACAGGAAGCCCCAGCCTCTCCTCCGCGGGAGGGCAGCGACTATCGCCAGCACCGCGGCCGCAAACCCTATCCAGGCCCCCCGGCTCCAGGACGCCCCGAGAGAGAAAAGCATCGCACCAGCTGCGCAACAGCTGAAGACGTACACCGGGAGACTGGTGGGTCCGTAGAGCCGTGGGTCCGCTGATCGTTGACGTGCGTTTCCATACCCACGCATACTCGCATACCACGCGGCCGCCTTACTTCGCGTCGCCTCAATCGCCACACCGAGGGCGAGGGCAGCGGTCACGCCCACATAGCCAGCATACGGATTTGGTTGCTCGAACGTTCCATAGGCACGGAAGAAGTCGCCACCCAGGATGGCGAAATGGCTCGGACCGTCGCCCCGAAGGCCGAACTGCCAAATGCCCACGGCAGCCTGGAAGAGACCGCCGACCAGCAGGGCAATCAACAGCCACGGCAATCGCCCCGGGCCACCTCTGACCTCGGCTTTCCTGGGAACGCGATGCGTGGCCGGGCTGACCAAAGAAGGTACTAGCGTGGCCTGTGACGACAGATGATCCTGGACGAAGATGAACAGTAGCACAATCTCAACCCACTTGATCAGCTCCGGCAGTCCCTGGCTCGCCAATCCGACTGCGTCCCAGAGCGATAGCCCCGCGACGCCAAGGAAGCCAAGCAGGGGCAGGAGGAGTGGGGAATGCTCGATGCGCAGCCCGCGTCTCGAAAGCCCCCGCAATAGCCAGGAGGCCAAGGCAAGGGCAACGAACGCGTGGCCTATCTGGGCGGGAATCGATGGGACCTCGATGCTAAGGTAGGCTTTCAGCGGCCCGAGAAGAAGCGCGGCGCCCAGTCCTACGAACGGTTCCAGTACCGTTGCCAGCCCGATAGCGAGCAGGCCGACGAGCGCGATCCCCTCCAAC
>JASFVG010000533.1:0-3071 GCA_050049955.1 Anaerolineae bacterium
ACTATGATGTGATTCATTTCGCCGATGTGCACTTCGGGTATGCCTGCCAAGTGCCGTTCATTGCGTCCGCCTTTCAGTCATTCCGCCAGCGGCGCACCAGCCGCCGTGGTCAACCGTACCACGTCAACTGGCGTGACTATCTCTTTCGGCTGACCTACTACAGCGTGGCTAGTTGGGCGATGGAGAGACCGGCTTTGCGACGCGCTCGTCGCATCATCATGCCCAGTCTGGCCACCCAGCGGGAGTTTGCAGGGCATTACGGCGTCGATCAGGCACGGATGAGCCTCATCTACCCGGGGATCGACACGCAGCGGTTTGGTGCGGCACGACCGGGCCGCAGCAAGGCCCGTCAGCAGCTAAGCTTGCCCTCCGATATGGCCACCTTGCTGTACGTTGGCTTCTCGACGCCTCGAAAAGGACTGGAGTATCTGGCAGAGGCACTAGGGATTATGGAAACCCCTGTTCACCTCGTGATGGTCGGCAAGTGGGAAGGAGGCTATCAAGAGCGATTCCTCCGCAGCCTGGGGATCGAGCGTTCCCGAGTTCGCATCACAGGGTACGTTCCGGACGACACCGTTCTGGCCTACTATGCCGCCGTTGATGCTTTCGTCTTGCCCACCCTACTGGAGGGCTTTGGCTTTCCCTTGGCAGAAGCTATGGCAGCCGGTGTGCCCGTCGTCACAACCACGGGCGGGTCAGCAGGCGAGGTGGTAGGGGAGTGCGGTCTGACGGTGGCGCCGAGTGACAGTGCTGCACTAGCCTCTGCGTTGGATCAGTTGTTGGGAGACCCCGAGTTGGCGAGACGATTCGGGAATGCCGGCCGAAGCCGAGCTCAGGCCCTTTTTGACCAGGGGCGCTTCTGTGAAGAGATCGAGAAGGAATACGAAAGCGTCGCCTGCGCATAGCCCGATATGTGTTAGCGGGATGTTGGTCCCACGACTAGATGGACTGTGAGAGCCAAGCGGTCGTGCCCGCCCAAGACGGTGATATGCCAATAGAGCTCAAGTCCGTTCGCTGTGCCGTGTGCGGTGCAAACGACACGAGGGTCAAGTTCAGGGTCCGAAACCAGAAGCCTCGCTGGGTTTGGATTGACAACGTAAGGCATCAGGTCGCCGGACAAGAGACTGTGGTTGAGTGTGGAAAGTGCGGCTTGGTGTACGTTAGTCCGCGCATAGCGGCGGCCGGTCGGCTTTCCACGTACAGCCTTGAAGACGAAATCGAGTACTTCCAGAGCACTCGCGAGCGCAGAGAGCTGGCCTACAGGGACCTGGTTCGTCGCCTGCCTGAATGGCTGGGCCGGGATGTCCGGACTTTGTTGGACATTGGTTGCGGGGATGGTGCATTGCTGGAGGTCGCCCGACAGGCGGATATCGAGAGTGCCGGCACCGAGATCAGCGAGGTTCTGAGGCGTGCCGTTCAGAGCCGCATCGGGAAGGATGCAATGGTCTGCGCCGATTTGAACAGGCTACCCGCGCACCGCTACGACGTCGTCACCTTGATCAACGTCTTGGAGCATCTGCCGAACCCGTACGAAACCCTCCAATCTGCGTCTCGCCTGCTGACTCCGGGAGGCGTACTGTTGGTACACGTGCCCAACCTGGGGGGACTGCCCGCTCGGCTCCGAGGCGCAAACTGGCACCATGTTGAGCCCCTGACTCACTTGTACTACTTCACTGCCCGCACCCTGAAGGCGCTCATGGCCAGGGCGGGCCTGAAGCCAGTGGGTCGCTTCAGCCTAATCACTGCCCGCGGGCTTCTGGCTGAGTTGCAGGGAGTGGTGCAAAAGGCGGGTCTGTACCTGGATAACGGCCTGGGTGTTGTTGCTCAGCCAGGCCGTGCGAACAACGGGCAGTGCGTGCGATGAGCCAGAGTGTCTTTGCCGTCATTCCGTCGTGGAATCTGAAGGACGATCTGATGGAATGCGTAGCCTCGGTACTCGAGTCAAAAGGGCAGCAGGTACGTGTGGTTGTCGTAGACAGCGCTTCCACAGATGGCACCCATGAGTCCGTGCACGCACGATTCGGCAAGGCCGTTAAGGTGATACGCTGTCCGGAGAACCTCGGGTTTGCTCACGCTGCAAACAGAGGCTTGAACTACGCTGTGGATGCGGGGGCCAGGTATATCCTGGTCCTAAACAACGACACCGTTGTCCACGAGAGCATGGTCGACAGGCTGACTCAAGCTATGGCGCAGCGCCCTGATGTGGGTATCGTCGGGCCAGTCATATACTACGCCGATAGTCCGGATCGCGTGTGGCGAGCAGGTGATCGCCAGTTCCTGGGCCCGCCCTTTGTCTGGAAGGTGTCGCAATCACGAATCAAGTCTGACCCCCTTCACGTGGACTACGTCACAGGATGTGCTATGCTTGTGGCCAGGGATGTGTTCGAGGCAATCGGGGGATTCGCTGAGGACTATCGCATGTACTTCGAGGACGCCGATTTCTGTCAGCGGGCGCGCGAAGCGGGTTTTCAGATCCTCGTCGTTCCTAGTGCTACGATGCGGCACAAGGTCTCCCTCAGCACGCAGGGTGTGCCGTCCAGCCGCGCCTACTATCAGGCACGCGGTAGGGTGATTTTCCTGAATCGGCACAGTCCCTACCTGCTCATCGTAGTCGCGAATCTCTACATATGGGCACGCCTCCTCGTCGAGACGGGGTGGCAAGTACTGAAGGGGAGGGCAGGTGTCGGTAGGGCGAAGCTCGCAGGCGCCATCGCAGGGTATGCCCACCTTGTACGGCGCATGCCGCAGGAATGACTCAGCCGGGCTGAGCCAACAGGGACCCGCGTATGGAACAGACTGACTGCCCGCTCTGTGGTTCAAACGGTTCCACGATCCTGTATCGCCTGGAGAACCGCACTTCTCAGACCTCGCCATCATTCACCCTGGTTCGCTGTAGCCAATGCAGCCTGGGGTATCTCAACCCTCGACCTACTCCGGACGGGATGGCCAACTACTACTCTGCTACGTGCTGTCCCTGCACCGGCCACCCAGGCGGATCGTCCCCGATCGGCCAGTGGCTGTTCCGGTACGGGCTGCGGAAGCGCTGTCGACCGCTGCTGAAGCATCAGCCA
>JASFVG010000534.1:0-3068 GCA_050049955.1 Anaerolineae bacterium
AGGATGCCGTTTCCGGTCACAGTGGTCTCCACGTTGCCCTCCACCCCCGCCATGCCATCCCCCCCGGCGTGCACCTCCCCTGTGCCCCGCAGGTCCGCCGCGAATGCGACGGAGCTCAGGATCAAGAGGAGGGACACGGCCAGCCCTGCCGCAACTGCTGCCCTTTTCGTCATGGCACCTCCCTGTGCTATCCTCACGAGCTTCGCTTGAACGAACGTGCGCAGATACTACCAATGGTATGTTAGGCCTGGATGACCGCCGCGTAAGAAGGGCGTAAAGGTCGGAGGGGAGACTCGCAGAAACCGAGGATCAGCGATGCGCGCATCCCGGACCGGGGGACGGGCGAGTCTGCCTCGCCGATGACAGTTCCCCGCAGGCAGATGATGTGCGACTGCTCGGCGGCGAGCGGCCGGAAGTTGACGTGAGAAGTTGGTGGGTCTATACTGCGCGGCGGAGCAACCCTCTGCCGACCTCCGGGCCTGGCGGCGGGCTGTACCAGAAGCGCCGACGGGGCATCTGCCCACATCGTCTGTGGGACACTGCCCACCTGTTCCCCATCGGAGGGTTTGGTGTGTCTTTGGCCGTAGACCGGAACCTGAAGCCCGTTCTTCTGCTTGCCATCCTGCTGTGCGCGGTCTTCTTCCGTTTCTATAGGATTGGCAAGCTACCTCCAGGCGACGGCTACGATCCCGCGTACTACGGGGTGGACGCGCTCCAGCTCCTCCGCGGAGAACCCGTCCCCACGGTGCTCCCCTCCAATCGTGAGCCTCTATTCAGCTACATCGTGGCAGCCTGTTTCGCCGCGCTAGGCCCGTCGACCTTGGGCATTCATGTCGCCTCTGCCCTAGTGGGTGTGGTGACGGTGGCTGCGTCCTTCGCGGTTGGTGAGGCGCTGTTGGCGTGGACGGATACGAACGGCGAGGACAAGCAACTTGGGCGATGGGGCGGGCTGCTCGCAGCGTCGATGATGGCCGTTTCCTACTGGCATCTCAACTGGAGCCGCTATGGCGTGCGGGCCATCCTGGTGCCCCTGTTCGCCGCCCTGACGTTTGCCCTTCTATGGCAGGGGTTGCGGGATGGCGACAGAAAGGTCTTCGTGCTCTGCGGCATCACCCTGGGTCTGGGTTTCTACACATATGAGGCTGCGCGGCTCCTGCCCGTGCTGGTGGTCGTGGGGTGCGCCGCTGCTGCCTGGGAGCGAGGGCCGGTCACACGGCGCGACTGGACGAATACCCTCGTGCTGGCCGCAGTGGCACTGATTGTGTTCGCCCCGTTGGGCATCCACTTCATCCGTCACCCGGACACGTTGACGCACCGAATGGAGGACGTGATCGTCACTCGGGAGGCACAGGACCCAGCGAGCAGTCTGCAGGCCGTCGTCGACCAGACGCTCAAGGTGGTCCTCACCTTCGGGATAGCCGGGGACCGTACACCTTACAGCACCATTCCAGGGCGTCCCTCGTTGAATCCCTTCCTCTGTGCTATGTTCCTCCTGGGGTTAATTGTGAGCAGCATCCGCGTCCGACAACCAACATACCTGTTTCTCTTATCCTGGGTGGTGGTGATGACCATCCCGGCGACGCTTGCCGGGAGCGGACCGTCAGCCAAGCGGGCCATCGGAGCGCTGCCGGCGGTGGCACTGCTTGTCTCCGTTGGGGCTCTGGCGCCGCTGCAGCTCCTTAGGCGGTGGGCCTTGAACGGCCCCGCGCGTTGGCTGCCCGCGGCCTGGACCCTCGTCGTGGCAGCCGGTTTCGCGTACAGCGGGGTGGCCACATACCGTGACTACTTCGTGCGCTGGGCCGCCAGCCCGGGCCTGTTCACGCATTTCGAGGTAGGCATCTCGGCCATCGGCGAGTATGCCGGCGGACTGCCGCCAGACGAGAGCATCTACATCTCGCCGGAACTCCCCGCCCATCCCTCGATCCGTTTTCACTCGGGGCTGCGGGAGGACATCCGAGGGTACAATGGGCGCCAGTGCCTGGTGCTCCCGGAACGGATCTCGCGCGAAACGACGTACATCGTCGTACCGAAGAAGGACGGGCAGAGCCTGGATCTTCTGGAGCGCTATCTGCCGACGGGCAGCGTGGTGAACAAGGGAGGATGGGATTCAGGCGCCCCTTACTTCCTGGCCTACCGCATCCCCGCCGGCTCCGAGGTCCATGTCAGCCCTACGCGCGAAGCAGGAGCGACGTGGATGGACGCGATTCGGCTCCTAGGGTATGATGTGGCGCCCGATGTGGGACAGGCTGGCGACGCGCTCCAGCTGACGCTCTACTATCTCGATCTTGAGCGGATGGGGCAGCGCTACACCGTCTTCCTGCACCTGATGGGTCCGGAGAATCCGGCCACAGGCAGCCGGCTGTGGGCCCAGGACGACAGCGAGCCGTGCCGCGGCTTCTACCCAACCACCTCGTGGCACGTGGGCGAAATCCTGGTCGATCGGGTCGAGCTGGTCGTCCCGCCCGATGCTCCGGCGGATGACTACGAGTTGGCGATGGGCTTCTACGAGGTCTGGACCGGCGAGCGCCTGCAGGTGACGGAGGCCAGTGTGCCCACAGAGCACAACGTCGTCTCACTGGGCACGGTGAGGGTCGCCGGTCCGCACTAGGCGGCAAGCCGCAGCCCCCCGCGCGCTCGCCTGTGTAGCTGAATACTCTCTCGACACCGGCGCCTCCCACGGGGCAATCTGCCCCTCTTCTGCACCAAACCTTCACTCTCCATTCACCGTCTTTTCACATACCCTGGGTATAGTGTGAGCGTCAATCAAACCACCCAACGTGGGCGGGCCCTACACCAAGGAGGTGGGTAACGATGTTGAAGCGAAGGAATCTGTACGCCATACTGGGGACCGCGGGCGCTCTGGTCCTGTTGTTCGGAGGGTTGAGTTTGTCCGTCGTCACTGCCCAGGAGATCACGCCGCCGGCCGAGGATGCCCCTGCCGGGGGAATCTGGGGCTGGGGGCGAGGGTTGTTCGGGTTCGGCCGCGGCAGCCAGTGGACCATGTTCGACACCGCAGCCGATGTCTTGGGCCTGACGCCTGAGGGACTCTTCAGCGAGCTGCACGGCGG
>JASFVG010000535.1:0-3043 GCA_050049955.1 Anaerolineae bacterium
TCGTCGGCGGTGCGCAGGAGAACACGATGCTCACCGCGGCCCTGCTCAACGCCGACCGCTATGACGTGGACGTCGTTTCCGGACCCCAGACGGGCTCCGAGGGGAGCCTGATCGACGAGGTGCGGGCGCGCGGGGTCCCGTTGACCGTCGAGCCGAACCTGGTGCGAGAGGTCAATCCCCTGAAGGACCTGTGGGCGCTGCTGGCCCTCTACCGGCGCATCCGGAGAGGGCGCTACGCGATCGTCCACACTCACTCCGGGAAAGCCGGCATGTTGGGGCGCTGGGCCGCCTGGCTGGCGGCTGTGCCCGTGGTAGTCCACACCGTCCATGGCTGGAGCCACCACGACCGCCAGCACCCTCTGGCCCAAAGGATATTCATCCTGTTGGAGCAACTTACGGCTCCTATCACAGACAGGCTGATTGTCGTGTCGCCGCTCAACATCGAGAAGGGCCTGGCGGACGGGATTGCCCGGCCCGAGAAGTACGTCACGATACGCAGCGGCATCGATCTGGACCGCTTTCGCCAGCCGGAACGGCCAAGAGAGGCGGTGCGCGCCGAGCTGGGGATCCCAGCCGAAGCGCCCGTCGTGGGAACGGTGACCCGCTTGTCGGCCCAAAAGGCGCCGCTCGATTTCGTCGCAGCGGCCGCCCGCGTGGCGGAGCAACGGCCGGACGTCCACTTCGTCGTGGTGGGCGATGGGCCGCTGCGAGCTGAGGTGGAGGCGGCAGTGGCAGCCGAGGGGCTGGCGAAGACTGTCCACCTCACGGGCCTGCGCCGCGACGTGCCGGACGTGATGCACAGCTTCGACATCTTCGCCCTCAGCTCCCTCTGGGAGGGACTCCCCCGCGTCCTGCCCCAGGCGATGGCCGCCGGGCTGCCCATCGTGGCCACGGCCGTCGACGGCAACGCCGAGGCCGTGGCCGATGGGGTCAACGGGCTGCTCACCCCACCCGCCGATCCCGCGGCGTTTGCCCACGCGCTTCTGCGCCTCCTGGAGGATCGCCAGCTTGCCCACGCGATGGGCAGCGCCGGGCTCGAGATGGTCGACGAATTCGGCGCCCGGAAGATGGTCCGCGACATCGAGGCGCTCTACCAGGAGCTGCTCGCCCAAGAGACTCCCCCGAGCAAGCGAAGACTAGCAGAAGCTGAACAGACGCCAGCCCCACAGCAAGACACGAGAGCATCTTATCGGAGGCGCGATGATCCGGACGCAGATCCGACTGACGGAGGAGCAGTACCGCAGGATAAGAGCCCTGGCCCAACGGGAGAACATCTCGATAGCTCAGGCTATTCGCAACGCCGTCGATGCCTGGCTAGACCGGCAAGCTGAGTTGAGCCAGCCGCCACGCTGGCGGCGATCGCTGAGCGTGATCGGGAAGTATGACAGTGGTCTCTCAGATGTCGCCGAGAACCACGACAAGTACCTGGCAGAGGCTTATGCGAACTACAAGCCCAGAGACGCTCTCGGCTGACAAGACCGGCATCATGGCCGTGGCAAATACCTGCGAGCAGAGGAGATCCGGCGTACAGCCGTGAGTGGAGTGTTGGCCGCACACCTTCGCCAGCTCAGCCTCGTCGACTGTACGAGTTTTGCGCTCATGCGAGAGCTGGAGCTGCACAACGTGTTCTCCTTTGACCGGCACTTCTCCAAGCAGGGTTTCAGCACGCTTCCGTAGGCCCTCGGGTGCGGGGAGCGCCCCACCCCTCCTCTCCACCTCACCGACGGTCGGCCATGGCGTCCGGGCCGGGCCGGTCGCTGGGCCCGGGCTCTGGAAGGCATGCAACTGACTCGCCCGGATTGGCCCGCCCGCTGACCCGGCGCAATTTGCCATACCGCCCTGCCACCGCTATAATGGCCAGCCATGAACAAGATCGACCAGTTTGAGAACATGGCCGAGCGGCTCGTGGAGGGCACGTTTGCCCGCCTCTTCGCCGGCAGGCTCTCGCCGCTGAAAGTCGCAAGCCATCTTGAGCGCGCCATTGAGGAACACCAGGTGTGCAACCCCGGGAAGACGGCCCAGGCGCCGACGCACTACCGGGTCTGTCTCAATCCGCAGGACTACGAGAGGCTCACAGCGCCCAACCCGGATGGCAAGACCGGCCTCGAGCCGGAGCAAGCCCTGGCGCGCCAGATCAGTGAGCTGGTCCTGCAGGCCGACCTGGCGCTCGATGCGCCGCCTGTAGTACGCGTCGAGCCCGACGAGGACGTGCTGCCGCGCGACGTGCGCGTTGAAGCACGCTTCATTCGCTCGGAGCCCGCTGCCGTTGAAGGGACACGCGAGATGAAGGTGGACAGTCGAGCTGAGCCGGGTGCGAACGCCGGACAGGTGGCGCCAGGCCGGCCGTTTCTGATCATCAAGGGAAACCGTCACGTGAGCATCACGCAGCCGGTGGTTTCCATCGGACGGGCTCTGGACAACGACATCATTGTGGAGGATCAACGCGTATCCCGGCACCACGCACAATTCCGGCAGCGATACGGGCACTACGTCCTTCACGATCTTGAGAGCACGGGCGGAACCACGATCAATGGCTATCCGATCGAGGAGTGCATGCTCCACTCCGGGGACGTGATCTCGTTCGCTGGCGTCGAGGGCATCTACGGAGAGGATCCGCCCACGCCGGTTCCCCTTCCCGCGGACGAGGATACGCCGGCACTCGCTGAGGACAACTCGGGGGCCTGACACAGTACCCATCCGATGGACATCCTTCTTCTCGTCCTCCGCCTCGCACTGGCGGGCGTGCTGTATGCGTTCCTGGCCGCGATCCTGCTGATGCTGTGGCGCGACCTCCAGCAGGCCGCCGCCCACCGCGAACCGGCACAGCATGCGGGCCACCTGGTGGTGGTGCAGACAGCGGGCGAGGAGGCAGAGGAACCCGCAGTCGGTGCGCTGCTACCGCTGCGCCCCGTGACCTCGATTGGCCGCTCGCCCGGAAACACCATTGTCATCCCCGACACGTATGCCTCCTCCCAACACGCGCTGCTGACCTGGCGCGAGGGCCAGTGGTGGCTTGCGGACCAGAACAGCCGCAACGGAACCA
>JASFVG010000536.1:0-3024 GCA_050049955.1 Anaerolineae bacterium
AGGTGCTACTGTACCGGCACACGGGGCAGGAGGACATCTTGGTCGGAACGCCGATTGCCAATCGGAACCGGACGGAGATCGAGGGGCTGATCGGGTTTTTCGTCAACACGCTGGTGCTGCGGGCGAAGCTGTCGGGGGATCCCACGTTTCGGGAGTTGCTGCGGCAGGTACGCGAGGTATGCCTGGAGGCGTACGACCACCAGGATTTACCGTTTGAGAGGCTCGTACAGGAGCTGCAGCCGGAGCGGAATCTGAGCCATGCGCCAGTTATTCAAGTGATGTTCGCGTTTGAGCGCGCTTCGGGGCCAGGACTGATGCTTCCAGGGCTGCGAGTCACGCGGGTCGGGGCGGGGAATAGAACGGCGAAATTCGACCTCTCACTGTCGGTCGTGGAGGGAGAGGAGGGGTATAGAGCAGGGGTTGAGTACAATCCAGAGCTCTTTGATGGGGCGACGATCAAGCGTATGCTCGACCACTATCGGACTCTGCTGGAAGGCATCGCTGATAATCCTGATCGGCGGATCTCGCTCCTGCCCCTCTTGACGGAGTGCGAACGACACAAGATGCTTGTGACGTGGAACGATACCCGACGGGACTATCCTGGGCACCTGTGCGTCCATGAGCTATTCGAGGCGCAGGCCAGGCGTTCTCCTGATGCGGTTGCTGCGGTGTTCAAGGGGCAGAGCCTAACATACCGCGAGCTGAACGCTCAGGCGAACCAGCTGGCGCGTCACCTCAGGAAGCTCGGTGTGGGGCCCGAGGTTCGGGTCGGACTGTGCGTCGAGCGATCCTTGGAGATGGTGATTGGCCACCTGGGCATTCTCAAGTCGGGAGGCGCGTTTGTGCCCTTGGCACCATCTCAGCCGAAGGAGCGTCTGGCCTTCATGTTGGAGGACACGGGCGCGCCGGTCTGGTTGACACAGGAGCATCTGACGGCGGACCTGCCGGGCCACGAGGCCCGTGCCGTCTGCCTGGACTCAGACTGGGACGGGATACAAGAGGAAAGCCGGGATGACCTGGTGAACACGGCTACGCCGGAAAACCTGGCCTACGTGACGTACACCTCGGGATCCACAGGGAGGCCCAAAGGGGTGCAGATTCGCCACAGTGGCCTGTGCAATGTGCTTCTGTCGTCGATCCAGTCCTTTGGCCTTACGGCGACCAGCCGCGTGGCACTTATTGGCCACTTTGGATTCGACAACGTGACCTGGGAGTGCTTCATGGCTCTCCTCGCTGGCGCTACCCTGTACGTGGGGGACGAGAGGGACCACTTGACAGGTCGAGATCTCTCAAGGTGGTTGAGGAAGTCTGCGATCACCACGGCCACGATTATCCCTTCAGTCCTCAATACCCTGGCCGACGAGGCGCTCCCTTCGCTAAAGACGTTGATCACCGGCGCTGAGACCGTCTCCAGAGAGGTCGTGGCGCGTTGGTCGCCAGACCGGCGCCTGTTCAACACGTATGGACCTACAGAAGTGAGCATATCCGCGACGGTGCTTGAGACGAATGGTGGCAGTCGCAGGCCACCAATAGGCCGGCCGATTGCCAACACGGATTGCTACATCCTCGACCGCTATCTACAGCCTGTCCCAATCGGGGTCCACGGCGAGCTGTATCTCGGTGGCATTGGGCTGGCGCGGGGCTACATGAACAGACCGGATCTGACCGCACAGAGTTTCGTCCCCCACCCATTCAGCGGAGAGCCTGGCCGCCGCCTCTACAGGACGGGAGATCTGTGCCGGTATCTGCCGGATGGCAACATCGATTTCCTGGGCCGTATTGATCAACAGGTCAAGATGAGAGGCTTCCGGGTCGAGCTTGGGGCAATTGAGTTGGCTCTCACAGCGCACGAAGGCGTCGAGCAGTCTGCAGTCCTGGCCTGGGACCAAGAGGGAGGGGGGGCGTCGGCGGCGGACCTGGACCGGCATCTGGTAGCCTACGTCGTCCCGGCGACTCAACCTCCGCCTAGTGTCACGGAGCTGCGGCGCTACCTGAGCGAAAAGCTGCCCCGGTACATGGTACCCTCGCGATACGTGATTCTGACGGAAATGCCGTCGACCTCCACAGGCAAAGTGGATCGGCGGGCGCTGCCACCGCCGGAACAAAGGCGCCCTGGATTGGACGTGGGCTTCCTGGCGCCGCGAACGCCGATGGAAAAGACGTTGGCTGGGATCTGGCAAGACGTGCTGGGTGTGGAGAAGGTCGGTGTGCACGATGACTTCTTTGACCTGGGAGGGCACTCGCTGCTGGCAACACGGGTTGTCTCCCGGCTTCGGGGGGCCCTTCACGTAGAGCTTCCTCTGCGACGGATGTTTGAAGGGCCCACGGTGGCCCGGCTTGCGGTGGCAATCGAAGAGCACAAGGAGGACGCGCATAGCGTGCCCTCCCCAATCGAGCCCGTCTCGCGTGAGGTCTATCGTGTTGCGCGAGCCGGGAACGGGGCGCCTCCGGTGATTGATTGGAGATCGGTCTAGTGAGACAGTCGATGCGCCCTTCGGCCGAGCAGGACGAGACGGGGACTATGGCAGGCGACACGGGCATCTTCGCCTTTCCGTGCTCGTTTGCCCAGGAGCGGCTGTGGTTTCTCGACCAGTTGGTGCCGGGTAGTTCCCTGTACAGCATCCCGGGGGCCCTCCGGTTGAGGGGGGCGCTAGCCGTGGAGGCGTTGAAGAGAGGCCTTAACGAGATTGTGGCACGTCACGAATCACTGCGGACGACCATCGTGGCTGTGGATGGTCAGCCTATGCAGATCGTCGAGCCGACGGCGCGCTTGTCGCTGCCGATGGTAGATCTCGCGGGCCTGCCGCCAGGCGAGCGAGAGGCCAGGGCCAGGGGGTTGGTCGAGGAGGAGGCGCGGCGGCCGTTCGACCTAGCCCAGGGACCGCTATTGCGAGCTGGTCTGCTGCGGCTGGGCGAGGAGGACCACGTCCTTCTACTGAACATGCATCACATTGTCTCGGACGAATGGTCATCGGGCATCTTCTACCGGGAGCTGGCAACGCTGTACGAAGCGTATTGCTCTGG
>JASFVG010000537.1:0-3012 GCA_050049955.1 Anaerolineae bacterium
AATGTCAACGTAGGCATTGGCATGATGACGTGACATACCCGGCAGAACACCAATCGTCAGTCCGCCAGCTCCCTTGGCGCCCCGACAGGCGGCCTCCATGACGCCGCCCCTGCCGCCGCAGATCAGCACAGCCCCAGCCTCGGCCACTCCGCACCCCACCGCCTCCGCGGCCGCTGCCTCCTCCGGCGTAGGCGATGACCCACCGATGACTCCAATCAGCAGCAACCTAGACCCTCTCATAGGGCACCACTCTCGCGCTAGCGTGGCGCTGAACCGCCGCGCAGCGGGAAGCTTGCGAGTGTCGTGTACTCGGCACCGGTGGGCCTCAGCACGCTGCGAATCAGCTCAAAGCCCCTGACTTCGACGGTTCCAAGTCCCTGCTCCTCTGTCCCGGCGATTGCCTCGCCAATCTGCTGCAGATCTGCTCGCGATGCGCCGCGCCGCACGCGACCCAACGTAAGATGAGGCGAGAAACCGTGTCGCTCTGCCGCGTATCCTATGGCCATCATCGCCTCTTCAACCGCACGCCACAGCGCCTTCAGCCGCCCCGTCGGCTCCTTCACACCGACCCAGACGACGCGAGGACGACGCGGGCTTGGGTAGCAGCCAACACCCTGCACGGTCAACTCGCATCGTGGCGCGTTGCGAGAAACGACCTTCAGTGCCTCCCCAATCGCAGGGATCCTGTCTCTGGGCGTGTCACCCAGGAACTTGAGTGTCAGATGAATGCCCTCCGTCCGAACCCACCGCACGCTGCGCTCTGGCAGCTTGGCACGAAGCCGTTGCTGAACGCCGCCGAGTCGCTTATGCACCGGCTCTGGTAGGGCTACGGCAACGAAGAGACGATACGTGTCCAAAGTGACCTCCTCAAGCTTGACCTCGCCCCACCGCCCGTCGACCTTCCAGGAATGCCTCTCGATTCGGTTTGGCGACCTTCGGCGGCATCCGCTGCTCTATCACCGACAGCCAGAACTCCGGCGCCACCTCGAGTCGCGTCGAGAGCGCCCCCAGCAGCACCGTGTTCGTCATGCGGGCGTCTCCCAGCCCACTGGCGATTCCAAAGGCATCTAGGAGCATCACGTCCTGCGTTCGTGTACGCACCTGTGCAAGGATCGCCGCCTCCGTTGGGTAGGTGGCACCGCCGACCGTGACCGTCATTGGCGCAATCCGCTGACGATTGATGACCACAACGCCGCCTGGCCGAAGCCAGTCGATCCAGCGGACGCTCTCCAGGAGCTCGACGGCAACCAGGAAGTCGATGCTGCCTCGCTCGCCCGTCGGCGATCCAACGCAGTCACCCCAGCGCACATGGCTCTCTACCACGCCCCCTCGCTGGGAGAAACCATGGACCTCCGACTTCTTCGCCTCGAATCCAGCCTCCAGACCGACGGTCGCGGCAATATCGCTGGCGGTCAGGATTCCCTGACCGCCGACACCCACGAACAGGAGATTCACGATCCCGTCCATCTACGCCTCCTCCGCTCCCGTCTCGAAGATCGCGCCGCGCGGGCACACCTGCAGGCAGACCGTGCAGCCGGTGCAGAGCACCGTATCGATGGCTGCCTTGGGCCGATTCGTCTTCTCGTCTAGATCCGGCGATTTCAGGATGGCCGGGCAGCCAACGCGGAAACAGAAGCCGCAGCCGTTGCAAGCGTCGCCATCGACTGCCACTCCTGGCCGTCGCCTGAAACTCGGCAAGAGGACACATAGCCCATTGACGATGATGACCGTGGGACGCTCTTCGATCGCGACGGCCTCCTGGATCGCCTGTTCAACCGCGCTAACGTCCATTCCGTCAACCACCCATAGATCCTCCACGCCCATCGCGCGCACCACCGACTCGATGTCGACCTTCTGGGTCCCCACCCCCTGAAGAGTCACGCCGGTGCCGGGATGCTCCTGCCCGCCGGTCATGGCCGTTGTCCCGTTGTCCAGGATCATCGTGCAGGCGCTACCCTGATTGTAGATGGTGTTCGCTAGCTCAGGAAGGCCGGTGTGGAAGAACGTCGAGTCGCCAATGGTGGCAACGATACGATCGGGGCAGCCTGCTTGCCTGACTCCGTGCGCCAGGCCGATACTGGCCCCCATCGAGATCACCATGTCCATCGCCTGGAAGGGCGGAAGCACACCGATGGCGTAGCAGCCTATGTCGCCGGCGACGAGGAGTCCCAGCTTGCGCAGACTGAAGAAGACCGACCGGTGCGGACAGCCCGGGCAGAGCGCCGGTGGGCGGCCAGGAATCGCCAACTCTCCGATTGCCGCCCCTTCGACCGGCCCTTCGTTGCTGATCGGCAAGCCCGCTCCGATCGCGCCTTCCCGCACCTTCGCAAGGGTCAGCTCCCCGACCAGCGGAAAGAGTTCCTTCCCGTAGACCTCCAACCCCATTGCCCGGACCTGCTCCTCGATGAATGGGTCGAGCTCCTCAACCACAACCAGCAGCTCAACCTCGGCGGCGAAGTCCCGGATCAGCTGCTCGGGGAGCGGATGCACCAAGCCGAGCTTGAGGAATGAGAAACCGTCAAACACCTCGCGCGCGTACTGATAGGCCATGCCGGCGGCCACAATCCCAACCCTTTTCTCTCCCCACTCTACCCGGTTGAGCGAGCAGGTCTCAGCGTACGCAGCCAGCGCCTCCAGGCGTTTTTCGACCTCTGGATGGCGCTGCCGGGCGTGTGCGGGGATCATGACATACTTGAGCGGGTCGCGCTTGAACGGCGGCAAGGCCTCCCATATACGAGATTCGGGTGGCATCGTCACCTCTACCGGTGACTTCGAGTGGGACAGCCTGGTGGTTGAGCGCAGCATCACCGGCGAGTCGAACCGCTCACTGAGATCGAACGCCAAGGCCGTGAAATCCTTCGCCTCCTGACTGTCGGATGGCTCGAAGCAGGGGAACTTCCCGAAGCGGGCGTAGTGACGGTTGTCCTGCTCGTTCTGAGAGCTGAATGCCCCAGGATCGTCGGCGCTGACCAGGACCAGGCCCGCCCCCACGCCGGTGTAGGATAGGGACAT
>JASFVG010000538.1:0-3011 GCA_050049955.1 Anaerolineae bacterium
CGCGATGTCGGGCACGCATCAACTGCTCGCCAAGCTGCTCTATGGCTCCGGCTTGCGCTTGATCGAGTGTCTGCGCCTGCGCATCAAGGATATCGACTTCAAACAGCACTAAATTACCGTGCGCGACGGCAAGGGGACTAAGGTTCGCGTCACTATCCTACCGGGAAGCCTCGTCGAACCACTGCGCAAACATCTCCGGCGTGTGGCGATGATTTACCGGCGGGGCTTGGAAGACGGGTACGGCGCTGCTCACCTTCCCAACGCTCTTGAACGGAAGTATCCCAACGCCAACAGGGAGTGGATCTGGCAGTACGTTTTCTCTTCCTCCAACCGATCCAAAGATCCGCGTTCCGGCATCGTGCGCCGCCATCACCTCCACGAAAGCACCGTGCAAAAGGCGGTCAGGAGGGCGGCCAAGCTGACAGGCATCAACAAACACGTCACTCCTCATGTCTTCCGCCATACCTTCGCCACCCACTTGCTCGAAGATGGTTACGACATCCCCACCGTGCAGGTACTCCTCGGCCACATGAACGTCAAGACCACCATGATCTACACCCATGTCCGCAATCGCGGCGGTCTGGCCGTGCGTAGTCCATTGGATTGAGCGGTGTGCAAAGGCCAACGGTGTGCGTCCAGCTGCCAGGAGAGCCCGCCGCTTGCCTTGCTGCGACAAAGGGAACCCCACCCGTCTCAGGGTGGGGTTGAGTACCCTCGGCAGCAGTTGAGCCTGCAGCCTTCTGGTCCGCAACCCCAATCCACTACGGGCCCACGAGCCCGCAGTGTTCCACCGACGGTGTAATACTGCCAATCGCAGCGGAGCTGCGCCGCTCTCCGGTTAAATGAGCCTAGCGCCTACACCGCTGCATATCATATTCGCTCCAGCAGTCGACGTACCCTACTTCGACAGCGCCTCAGCGCGGCAGCTCCAGAATCACCACCGTGCCATAGTCCACCGCCGTCTGCACATCCAGCTTGCCGCCGATCATCGCCGCCCGCTCGCGCATTCCTGCCAGGCCATAATGCCCCTGGGCCACGAAGCGCGCCGACTCCACGCCGCCTCTGATCCCCTGCCCGTCGTCGCTCACCGTCAGGCGCAGCCGGTCGGGATACTGTGTCAGCCGCACCCCGATCTCGGAGGCGTCGGCATGCCGGATGGAGTTGTTCAGCGCCTCCTGGGCGACGCGGAACACTGCCAGTGCCACGTCGTCGGGCAGCTCTAGATCCTCTACCGAGACCTCGCTGTAAATGGGGGTGACTGAGCGTGCGTCCAGTTCTTCCACCAGCACCTTGAGCGCCGATGTGAGATCCTGCTGCAAGAGCGGCGGACGGAGATCGTGACAGATGGCCCGCAACGCCCTCACCGCCTCGCTGGAGCGCATCACCACGTCGGTACGGAGCGCATCGTCCCTCTCCGACCGCGCCTCCAGCGCCTTCAGGTCGCGTGTCACAGCGCACAGATCCTGAAGCACTCCATCGTGCAATTCGCGCGAGAGCCGCCCGCGTTCCACTTCCCTCGTCTCCACCACCTGCTGGTAGAGCGTCCGAATCTCGGACGCGGCACGCCGCTCCTGCTCGGCATAGTGAACCGCATCCAGCACCACGGCTGCCTGGCGACCGATGGCCGTCAGCCACCGCAAATCCTCGGGCGAGTATCGTAGATCGTCATCCCGCGGTCCCAACAGCCACAATCCCCGCAGGTCGACCCCACGCATCAGGGGCACCCAAACGCGAGTCCAATCGATTGTGGATGGGCCCTGCTGCACCAGCTCGCGCAACTGCCCGCGATCTGCCCGCTGGGCTCCTCCACCGGAGGCCGTCCGACGAACCGCCGCGTGACTGACGGGCAGGCGCAAGGGACCTCCCTCAACCGCGACGAGATGGTGTCCCTCGAGCATCAACAACGCCGAGCTCTGGACCTGCAACACGCGCGGCAGGTTGGCGGTCAACAAATCCGCCAGCGCCCGCCGGTCCGGCGCAGCCGTCATCGTCCGGCCATACTCTACCAGCAGTGCGCCGTGGTCAATGGGCACTCCGTACCGCCACACGCGCCACCACTTACGCGTGCGACGCCAAAGCAACAGAACCAAACCCAGAGCGAGCGCTCCCAGCGCCAGGCCAACCAGCAAACCACGGATGCCGGCCATTGCTACATCAAATCAGATGCCGCTCGTCGGCAATCTGCAGTGCTTCGTGACGACTGTGAACGCCCAGCTTGCGATAGATGGCGCTGAGGTGATTGCGCACCGTACCGGGGGAGATATGGAGCGCCTGGGCGATCTGCGGATTGGGCAAGCCTCGCTTCGCCAGGCGCATGACCTCCAGCTCGCGCTCGGTCAGGGGGTGTGTTTCCACCGCGGTGCGCGTGGCCCGGGCGAGCGCCTCATACGCTTGGGGACTGAGATAGATTTCCCCATCGGCCAGATCGCGGATGATGGTGTCGATCCGTGAGACGTAGTCGTCGTCCTTGAGGATGTAGCCGTAGACCCCAGCCTGAAGAAGCTTGCGCACCTGAGTCGGCTCGAGGTATGCGCTGAGCAGGCATATCTTCAGGCCAGGGAACTCCTCCCGCAGGTAGCGCACGGTCGTCAGCGCGTCGAATGCCGGTTCGATGAACAGATCCAGCAACAGGACATGGGGTGAGGTGCGCCGCACCAGAGCGGCCACATCGCTGCCCCGCTGTGATTCGGCCACCAGCTGGATGTCGGGGATCTCTCTTAGCATGGCCCGCAGAGCGATGGCGACGTGTGGATGATCGTCCACGACAGCGACTCGGATCATCTCGATCCTCCTGACTGCGCTTCCGGACTCAGCCGCATTGTACTCAAGCCACGGGGAGAGTCAAACCCTGAGCACGAAGAACCGTCACGACCCGTGTCATAGGATGCCGTGACTGTGTCATGGTCTCAGTGTGACATACGCCTATGGAAAAGACCGGCCCAGTTTGGTATTCTTGTCACAAGTGTCCAACAAAGGAGGTTCCCGTGCTGCAAGGAGAAGCGCTAACTCTC